>JBCCBI010000204.1:0-9743 GCA_039034155.1 Deinococcota bacterium
CCAATGACATCTTAATCCAGTGACGTTTTAGTCTAATAATGTCTTAGTTTCTAGATTTAGTCAGTAAATGCATTCAAATTAGCTTTAGTAAACTTACTGATAACATCAATCTGTCTAGTCTGTCTAGTTGATAATAACCATATTAAGCAACAAAGATTAACACCCCATGCTGAAAAATCTCCCTCTCCCCCCTTCTCCCTTTCCTACCTCACCAAAACACCCTACAAAAAGCACCTTCACACCCACTATCACCCCAACTCCACGAACCTCGAGGGAAAATTATGTCGCACCTTCAACTTGATGGCAAACGCATTTTACTAACTGGCGGCTGTGGCGCACTTGGGCAGTACATTGTCAAAACCTTGAGCGATCACGGCGCACACGTGCTCGTTAATGACATCGTAACTGACGATAAAGCCCAGCAAGGATTTGAGGCGCATAACGTCAACCTCGATAACGTTGACTACTACCGTGCGGACATCACCCAAGAGAATGCTGTTGATGAGCTTATCACCAGTTTCTCGGATGATGATGTACCTGATACCGTCTGCTGTCATGCGGGGATGAGCTTAGCAACACCGATTGAAGAGTATCCAGTTACGCAATTTGACGCGCTGTTTAACTTGAACCTGCGGGCGGCGTTTTTAGTGGCTCGAGCCGTCACCAAACGCTGGCTGGCACGCAACCAAAAGGGTCATCTCATCTTCACAAGTTCTTGGGTCCAAGACGTGCCGTGGCCGCACATTACGCCTTACAACGCGAGCAAAGCCGCCCTCAAAACCCTTATGCGCGGGTTTGCCCGCGAACTTGCACCCAAAGGCATTCGCGCCAACGCTATTGCCCCAGGTATTGTCAATGTCGGCATGGCTAAAAAACAGTACGAAACTGAGCCGGACTACCGCAAACGCGCCAATAAAGCTGTACCACTCGGCTATTTACAACCCCCTGAAAGCGTCGCCAACACGTTTTTGTTTTTGTGCTCCGATATGGCAAACTACATGACGGGCTCAGTGTTGTTGGTTGATGGCGGCGCAAGCCTTTACCCGTTAGACGAGGATGATTTATGAGCAAACCTAAACTCACCAAGCTCGAGACTTTTTTGGTTGCCCCACGCTGGCTCTTTGTGAGGCTCGAGGACGACACCGGGCAGGTCGGCTGGGGTGAAGCCAGTTTAGAAGGCTATGCTGAGGCCGTCATTGGCGCGTTTGAGGCAATTCAAGACCGTATTTTAGGTACCAACCCCAACAATATTGAAGACATTTGGCAAGTTGTCTACCGGGGTGGCTTTTACCGAGGTGGTCCCGTGCTTATGAGCGCACTATCCGGCCTTGATCAGGCACTGTGGGATATGAAAGGCAAACGCTTGGGTGTGCCTGCTTGGGAGCTGTTAGGCGGCAAAGTGCGTGAACGCGTGCAAGCCTACGGCTGGATTGGCGGCGACCGCCCTAGCGACGTTGCTACTGCCGCTCAAGCCCGTAAAGCGCAAGGCTTTAAGGCTGTGAAAATGAATGGCACAGCCGAGCTAGGCTATTTGGATGATGTTGGCAAGCTTATGGAAGTGGCAGCTCGAGTTGAGGCTGTTACCGCCGAAGGTTTAGCCGTCGGCATCGACTTTCACGGACGCATTCATAGAGCAATGGCCAAGCAACTTGTGAAGATACTCGAGCCTTTGTCACCCCTATTTGTCGAAGAACCCCTGCTCAGTGAACATCCAGAAGCACTTGCCGAGTTAAGTCATCACAGCAGTATTCCCATCGCCTTAGGTGAGCGCCTTTACACTCGCTGGGATGTCAAACCGTTTTTAGAAGGTCGTTTTGTCGACATCTTACAACCCGATTTATCGCATGCCGGCGGAATCTCTGAAACACGGCGTATCGCCACCATGGCCGAAGCCTACGATGTTGCCATAGCACCTCACTGTCCGCTGGGACCGTTAGCGCTGGCGTCATCGCTACAAGTGGCTGCTTGCAGTCACAATGTTGTCTTGCAAGAAATGTCTTTGGGAATTCACTACAACCAAGGCGCAGATTTATACACTTATCTGGATGATGCTAGTGTCCTCACGCCAGATGATGGCTTTTTGACCATTCCTAGCGCGCCAGGTTTAGGTGTGACAATCAATGAAGATGCTGTGCGTGCTGCTGCTACCACGCCTCACCGCTGGCGCAATGATGTGTGGCGACTTGCAGATGGCAGTTTTGCCGAGTGGTGATACAAAGCGCCTCAAAAAGAGTGATGATGCTAGCTGTGTTGCCAGTTATCAGGATCATCGTTTTCATTAGGAGATAAGCCTAAAACTTCGCCGTCGGTAGTGACGCCTAGCCCTAGCACGGTACGGTTAGCATAGGCAAAGTAGCTGATGACTTGATTTAGCTCGAGGATATCAGCGTCATCCAAACCAACTTTGCGCAAAGCATCTAGGTGATCTTCTTGCATCTGCGCAGGTTCTAGCGTCAACGCTTTGGCGTAGGTCATAATGGCGAGTTCTTTGGCATCAAAGGCTGTTTCTAAAGCGTCTTGCTCAATGGCTTGTTTGATGCTTGCTGCTTTGGCGTCATTGTTCAAAAGCCGCGTCATGCCTGTAGCATGATGTTGATAACAGTACTGACAGCCGTTCAAGTAACTCACATAGCTACCCGCTGCTTCAAGCAACCATTTAGGCTGGGTATTGTTGTTGTGATGAAGGACATTTTTGTAAATTGCCATGTGGCCTTCAAGTGTATTAGCCCGCAAGCTGTGCACTTTCATGATGTTGTCAATGTAACCGTCTGGCGTGACAATACGGTCGTAGAGCTTTTTGAGCCGGCCTCGAGCGTCTGCAAAAGGAATATGCTTAATCCACATGAGCGTACGGTATCACACGCGTATTTTTTGAGAAACATCAGCATCATCAGCTAAATCGTCAACACTATAATGTACCGGGATTTTTCTAGCTGCTAAACGCTGTCTAAATTCCCACAAAGACAGTCCTGCTAGTTCCCGCGCTTTACCTACAGACAAACGTCCAGACGCGTATAAGCTTAGTGCTAGTTCTTGCTTAGCTTCTTCAGCAGTTAGCTGTGCAGCATCTAAAATGTCTTGGGGAATATCTAGTGTGACACGCTGATCCATAGTATATCTAGTCTAACGCATTTCACATTTGCCTGACTCAAAGCAGTCATCTGACGATCAACGCATTTTGATTTAAACTAATTCTATGACCCCAGAAACAGTTAAACAACATCTTTACAAACACGGACTGGTGAGTATTATTCGTGGCCAGTTTGGACTAGACGGCATCTTAAAACTTGCTGATGCCCTACTTTCCGGCGGTGTGAAGGTTGTCGAAGTTACCCTCAACAGTACTGACGCTTTAACCGCTATTAGCAAACTTAACGAGCACTTCGCAGATGAGATGTTTGTCGGTGCTGGCACCGTGCGCACAGCTAGCGATGTGGAGGATGCAGTGGGCGCAGGTGCGTCGTTTTTGATCGCACCGTGTTTGGATTTACCTTCTGTCGACGCTGCTCAAGCCCATAACACCCTACTATTACCAGGAATTTTTACCGCCTCAGAAGCACAGACGGCGTATGTAGCAGGTTGCCAAACAGTGAAACTCTTCCCAGCAGATGCTATGGGGCCGTCTTATCTCAAGGCATTGCGTGCGCCCCTTGACCATATTGACTTTGTACCGACTGGCGGGGTGAATCATGAAACCATTAGCGCGTTTCATCAGGCGGGCGCAGTGGCCTTTGGCGTGGGCAGTGCATTAGTTAAAAATGTTGAAGTTACAACGGGTGAACTGGCAGCACTCACTGAGCGGGCGCGGGTGTTGGTTAGCGCGCTAGACAATGCTCGAGCCACTAACTAGCACGATGACCTCAGCTTCAAACCTTGGCATCATTGGTGCCGGCCTCATGGGAACTGGCATTGCCGTGGTGTTTGCCAAAGCTGGCTACAATGTTGTGCTACTAGACACCAGTCCAGAACGGCTTGCTGAGGTTGACACCGAAGTGCGCCGCGTGCTGGCTGAGCTTGTGCATCATAGCGTCATTACTGAGGAGACATCCACGACTGTCCCGACTAGAATTACGACGGCAGCCGATGTAAGCCAGCTGAGTCATTGTGATTTTGTGCTAGAGGCTGTGCCAGAGCGGCTCGAGCTTAAACAGCGCGTCTATGCAGAACTCGAGCAACATCTGCGGGCAGATGCCATCATCGCCAGCAACACCTCCGGGCTTATGCCGAGTGCACTTAGCATGGCCATGACCCACCCTGAGCGCTTTCTAGTAGCCCATTTTTGGAACCCACCTTACGCTATCCCTTTAGTTGAGGTTGTCCCTAGTGAACACACAGCACCACACGTTATCGACACCACGTTAGCCATGTTGCGCCACTGCGGTCAAGAAGCGGTACTTATTCGCAAAGAAATCCCTGGCTTTATTGGCAACCGCTTGCAATACGCTGTATTACGTGAAGCCCTTGCCATCGTGCAGTCTGGCGCAGCTACGCCAGACGATGTTGATGCCGTCATGCGCAGTTCGCTGGGGCGGCGCTACGCGACAGTAGGCCCACTTGAAACAGCAGACCTAGGCGGCCTCAACACCTTTTTAGGCATTGCTGAGCAACTTATGCCAGAACTAGCAAAAGATGAAGACGTCCTAGCACTCATCCGTGACCACGTTGACAAAGGTGAAATTGGCCCGCGTTCAGGGCAAGGTTTTTACACTTGGACACCAGAGCACCTCGAGCAAGTACGTGGGACTAGAGATGAAGACTTGCTCCGGCGTTTAGCCGAAGATGCACGTAAAGCTAGATCTACTGACGAATAAGTGGGGTTAATACGTAGCCTTCAACATTCGCACTAGGTCCGTCTAAAATTCTCACAGGCGTGAAACTAAACCCACCTGGCACAAAATCATTCAGCAAAACGTCAATGTACATACGCATAAGTGGGTCGTCCACCATCTGACTGAAAGGATCAAGATCAACAGCCTCACCTAAAATTTGCACTTTTGTGCCGGATATGACGGTTGCTTTGGGAACAAAAGAACCTACTGCTGTACTATAGATGTCCTCACACTCGCTGTTACTGCCAGCAGGTGTTGTAAAACTGCTCATGACACAGCCCAACACGTCATCAAGACTGCCGCCGCCTGCCGCAAGTTGGCTGGGGGAGTCATAAATAGCGATGATGCTCGAGTCGGTATCACCTTGTAAGTAGGGTGTGCTGGAATCACCTCTAGCAAAGCGGTTTGTGGCACAAATGCGCGCGCCACGTTGCTCGAGTGCATCCTGCAAAAACGTCACATCTTCAAACGTAACTTCGCTCAAAAATGCCGCCCAGACAATATCGCTAGTACCTTCACCTAAACCACCTAAACCCACGCCGATGACCTCATCAGCACTATTGAGTACGGGCGCACCTGACTCACCGGGGCGAATAGTTCCCTCGAGGTCGAGGACATTGCTATTAATTGAAGGGCTACCACAACTTGCAAAATCACCTTGCAACTCTAGGGGAATGCGACTAGTTAGTGGCACAATGCCACCGGGGCGTAACTGAATATCATTTGTTTCCACATGTTCAGTTACATTCAGCGGAAAGCCAATCACCTTAATACTGCCAATGAGTGCTGTCATCGACGTTGCCGTGCGCAAGCCAACGTTCGGATTCTGACTCAAATAGCTTACTAGCTCCGGTGAGCTAAGAACGGCCAGATCATGCTCAAAACTCACTTGTGTGACTTGTAAATCCTCAAAGCGTTTTGCTAGGTCATTGCTTGATATCAAAGGATTAGTTGCCGAGATATCTTCACAACCTGCTACGCCGTGCAGCGCAGTAACAAACCCCTGTAAATCTTGAGATATAAACGTGGTGAGATTTAAGCGAGTACCTACACAGGTAGTAAATAACTTGTACACAAATACCTGCGGATTACCCCTTTCTGATTGTGCCTGAACAGGTCCACCAATGAACAATGCCACAAAAATACTTGTAATAAGTTGTACACGGAAGAGTTGAGTATGAACTAATCGGAGCTGGGGCATAAGTTGTTGATTTCCTCACCTAACTCATCATCATTTAAAGTGTCAATAGCATTAAAGTAAGAACTATCTAGCTTACCTTGGACTCGAAACTCGTCAACACGATTGCGTAAGGCACTACCTGAAAGAGGTCGTAAAGCCACACAACCACACTTATAGTCAACGAATTCACGTAGTTCAGTATCATCAAATTCATCAGCAGCCTCGAGGTAGATGTCATCAAGAACACGCATACCCACATAATTTTCAATGTTGTTACGCAAATTATCCCCTTCAGGATCTTCTAAAGCGGCGCATATATTCGTTGGAGGGTCTGGAGCTTCATCGTATCTACCTGGAAATGCAAGACTAGAAGGAGGCGACGCAAAACGCCCAGGAAAGTCTTCTAGTGCAGCATCTGATACATCAGCATTTGGGGTATTACCTCTACCTTGTGCTTCACCTTGATGAGCTGGAGCAACTGATGCCAGCGTACTTACACATTCATCAGGTGGATACGCACGGTCGAACAACCGCCGCCGAATATCAGCTTCACTGAGACCGTCACCTGCCCACACATCTATAAGCAGCCTTAGATGATCTGGTGATAATTTTGCTTCTGCTATCCACAAACTTGCATCTTGTCGTACTCTCACATACCAGCCCAATGCGCTACCCAGAGTGAGACTCAATGACAAACTCATCAGCATTACCAAAGCTAAAACAGTACGCATATGCACCATAGCGTGTTTTGATTGAGATACTGTGGTTTCGTTTTGCTGCCAATGTCCCCAAATGATCACACACGCTGTTGCACTTATGATGACGACTGCTAGAACTAAACCTATGCTCGAGCCACTCACACCAAGTAGACCGCCTAAAGACAACCCTATAATAATGAGCAAGACGGCCAACCCTACTATGCGCACAAACTTGTCCCTGACATTTGATGCATTTGTACTACTATATCAGTATCACTATGTTCAAGTTACTCTAACAAGGCTATTTAGCTATGAACACGCTTAAATTTGTAACGCTCAAAAATCAACTCCACCTTGCCGTCACGTTTGTGAAAACTCACCGGCAACCGCTGTCCACCTGTCAAGGTAAAAAAGCTTGACGTCTCTTCTCCCAAACGTTCAGGCACTAAAATTACCTCTTGAGGTTGTGCCCCACCCGGCAAAATCAATTTCAGAAAATCAGCTTGTGTTTGGACTTGAGCAGTCATGGTGCCTTTGTAAGTTTCGTAGTGACCTGTTAAAGATGTGAGATGTGATTCCACGCGCATAAACGGTAGCTTTTGCCAATCTTTGTTAAGCAAGCTTGCGAGCGCCACTTTGGCAAATTGAGCCGTTGGATAGCCACTACCGTTAGTGAGTAGTGCAACGCCTAGCTTGCTCTGCGGCAAAAACGCCATGTGCGCGGTAGCAACGCCGACACTGCCGCCGTGACTCACCAAGGGTTCGCCAAAAAAATCCTCAGTGATGAGACCAGACGCATAGTGTGCTTGTGAGGCCATAACCTCACCGTCAGCAAAAAGGGATATGTTGGGGTGGGAGGGCAGCGGGACTCGAGGCTGCCACATCTCAGCCATCAACGCCTCAGACAGCAGCCCTTGACCTTGACGTAGGTACATCATGATAGCTTTACTCAACTCCATCACACTGCTTATGAGCCCGCCCTCACTGCGAATGCTGCGGTAAAGGTAGCGCCCTGGCTTGGGGTCAGCATTGGGAATAACAGTGTAGGGAACGGCAACATCGTCAGCGGCATCAACCTCAGCCTTGCTAAAAAAACTGTGGGTCATGCCTAGGGGATGCAGGATACGGTTGTGCATCAAGTCGTTATACGGCTGCCCAGATGCCTGCTCAATAATCTGCCCGAGCATGGCGTAACCTTCGTTAAAGTAAAACCAGCGTTCACCCGGATGCGTCTCCACCCAATCTGCAGCGTCATTAGCAAAGCTGATGATGTCTTCAGGACCGCCAATCGCCAGCGCTTTGCCGCCTGTACCACTAGCATGGCGCAAAATAGCCTCAGCATACGCAAGGGCGGGAATTCCCGTGGTGTGACTCAGCAAATGCTGAATTTGAATGTTCTCTCCCATTGGTTTAACGCTAAACGGAACATAGCGGTCAATGGGATCATCTAGCTGTAACTTGCCTTCTTCCACCAGCATCAAAATGGCTAGCACCGTGAATGATTTGGTAACGCTGCCAATGGAATAGAGCGTGTCAGGTGTGGCGGGGTAGCCGTTGACGACGTCGCGCAGACCGAAGCCTCGAGCATAGACAACTTGGTCGTCTTCGACGAGGGCTAAACTCAGCCCGGGTAAACCTGTGGCACTCATCTTGTCCACCACAAAAGCATCTAATACTGCTGTGTCCATAAGCACTCCACTCATAACCAATCTCAAAATTCCAGATGTACGCGCAAGGACGCATTCAACTCGAGCATCACATCCTGAGGAATACTACCTAGATACTTTGTTAAACGGTTGCGGTTGAGGCCACGAACATAATTTAACTGAACTTTGCTGCGTGCCTCGAGCCCACAACACTCTACAGGCAGTAGAACATCAAAAGGATATAGCTTCTTGGTGTTGCTCGTAATAGGTGCCACCACGAGATGCGGCAAATAGGCGTTGGCATCGTTGTTGGTGAGTACAACCGCAGGACGGTGGAAAGCAGGTTCACCCGCAACGCTCGGTTCCCAGTCAACTCGGTAGATGTCACCACGCGTCACGAGCGCGCAGGGGGGTGTTCTTCTAGAGGCGCGTCAAGCCAAGCCTCAGCTTCTTGTTGCATCTTGGTCGACACTTGATAGTCGGCTGCAAATTGCTGATAACCCTCAATACGGCTCTGCTTTTTGAGCGCGTCCACAGCCGCTTCGATGGTAGCACTAAAATTACTCAGGCCAGCACGGTGTTGATAGTCCACAAGAAAGTCGTGGGTAGACTGTGCTAAAGTAATGTGCTTTCCATAGACCATAGAGTAGCACACTATTTAGGCACATATTCCAACCCAAACTGTTCCATCTAATTTTGGGCAAACGGATCGTCCACCCAAGGAAATTTGTGGAGGTCAACGTGCTGGTAGGGAATGTCTTCCATAATGGGCGCAACCGCACCCGGAGCCGCCATGTAGATGATTTCAGAGGCAATAGGCGCAAAGCCAGCATAAAAGTGCTGGATGGACTTGACGATGAGCAAACGCTTGTCTTGGGGCACAATGCCAAGTTCCGTAAATACATCTGGACTAAAAACTTGCTGCCGCTTGCTGTTTACAACAATGTCAATGCCGTTAACATGCAAGCTGACGGCATCTCCACAGTGCATGGTTAGGGCGTCACCGTCTTGCGGCCAGCGCTGAGTCATCTTTTCTTTGCCTCGGCCTGATGATTGCGCTGCGGGCGGCCAGCCTGTTTGCGAGGTTTGCGGCCGCTGGCGCTGTGGCGACGGTGGCGTTCTATATCCTGTTCAATGTCGCCATGGTGCTGGGCCTGGTGCCGGTGGTCGGAGTGCCGCTGCCGCTGCTCTCTTATGGCGGTACAGTGATGATCACGACCGCAGCCTGTTTTGGTGTGGTCGGGGCCGTGCATCTGGGACGGAATGATCCGTTGAATTCGCGGGCCTAGACTCGATTGCAGTCCGAGCATCAATCTTGCGTCAAAACCCAGCCCTCGCGTTGATTTTTGCGCCTCGACGGCTAGTGTCGCGGCAAAATCACCTGGGAGAG
>JBCCBI010000205.1:0-9665 GCA_039034155.1 Deinococcota bacterium
ATACCAGTGCCGTAGTTGGAGTAAGGCGCGCGTTGATTAGTGGGACCCGTTGCACCCACGGTGAGCACGTGTTGACAGTTGCCGGGCCAACTGGTTGATACATCTACGTTTTCGTTGCCAGCTGCAGCCACAATGATTGTGCCAGAACGGGCAATGTCTGCAAAGAGTTCCTCAATAGCAGCAGAACACTCACCAGGGCCACCAAGGCTAAGGTTAATAACTTTGGCTTGCGGGTTGGGGTTAGCTGGAAGCTGAGCTTGGGCACGTTGGGTCTTAGCAGCCCACTCGATGCCGTCTAGGATTTGCTGTGTGCTACCGCCGTCTGCACCCAGTACGCGCACGGGCACAATTTTGGCACCCCAACTTACTCCGGCAATGCCTCTGGTGTTGTTCGTACGCGCTGCGACTGTACCTGCAACGTGCAGCCCGTGAAAGTCTGTGTTGATGCCGTCATCGGTAGGGTCATTGTTTTCTTCAATAAAGTTGTAGCCAGGAAGCAAGTTTTCAACAATGTCTGGGTGTTGGGCAATACCTGTGTCCAGCACAGCTACCACAATCTCGTTGCTGGTACCATCCTCAATTTGCCAAGCGCGTGGCAAGTTAAACGCATCGTAGTGCCACTGTAGTGCGTAGCTGCCGTCGTTGGGGCGTTTTTCGCCATCTGGAATTGGGGTCTCACCGCCAGGATTTTCACCGCCAGGATTTTCACCGCCAGGGTTCTCGCCATCTGGGTTTTCACCACCAGGATTTTCACCGCCGGGATTCTCGCCGCCGGGATTTGGAGGACCGCAAAAGTCAACATCTTCTGGGAACGCTGCGCAGTATTCTTCATCATCTAACACACCGTCTTCACAGCCAGCTAGGTTTGGATTATCGATACATTCGGGGTCTTGTTCACCGCCCGGATTCTCATTACCGGGATTTTGAGAACCACAAAAGTCAACATCTTCTGGGAAAGCAGCGCAGTATTCTTCATCATCTAACACACCGTCTTCACAGCCAGCTAGGTTTGGATTATCAATGCATTCTGGGTCATCTTGTTGAACTCTAAAAATTTGATTAGGGAAGGCGTCAATAACCTCGGGACTGGCTGCTAAGCGGGCAATGAGCTGCCAGGTTTCTTCGGCGCTGATACCCTCGGCACGGTAGATGCCCAAGCGGTCGTTGGCAGCGGTACTGGCAAACTTGAACGATGTATCTGCCACTTTGAGGGTGCTAACGCTTTGCGTGTTGATGCCGGGGGCGAACTGCACAAACACATCCCCAGGGACAATTTCAACGTTGCTTGCGCTTACATCAACATCACCAAGATAGCCAGGGAAAAATAGGGTGCCGCTGATGCTAGCGGGCGTGTCGGGTTCGGGTTCAGGACCGTCCGTGCCACCACCACAGGCGATGAGAAGAAGTCCTAGACATACTAAACTGAGTGTGAACATAGTGCGATGCTTCATGTGATCCTCGTTTCAATGGGGGGTTTAGCTATAAAGACTCAGGTCAATCTTTTGCTGTCTACGGTTACCCTGATAGATGGGGACTGGCTCGGGCCTGCAACTGAACTGTGCTGTACATCCACATCCTCCTTCCATAATGATGTGCTGACGATAGGTTGATGTTGGCGACAATCTTAAAAGGTATTGCGGTTAAGGAATAGGTAGATTTTAGGTGTCTTGATTAGAGCTATGAACGACAATTCCTTGACCTTGCTCAACTTGCTGAAGAAGGTTCTTTGGTCAAGGTATGTAAGTAGTTAAAGGCCTCAGCGAGGCTGGCAAACTCGAGGCAGCGAGCGTCATGGGCGTGCTGCAAAATGACAGTAGGTGGTTGCGGGGTTGCATCTTGGGCGTCATCGGCTTGAACAGAGGCAAGTTTGGGCGTGTAAAGCTTAATTAGAAAAGCCTGATAAGGTGATGTATAAGGCTGCGTGCTCGCATCAGCTCGAGCATCTTGTGGGGGTTTCTGGCGCATCACCTACTCCTCGGCAATCCTTAAAAACTAGGGATGCTTTAGCTTAGAAAGTTGCCGTGATTGGCCCGTGATTGCTCGGTGATTAGCCCTGTTGTCATGCTTGAGCTATTGAAAGATAGAGTTAGTTGATGCCTTACTAGGTAGCGCTTAAACTTGCAAGTTGCGTCACATGAGGTGCCAGACACTCAAGGTCACTTAGAACGGTTGTTTCATCGACCTCGAGCCCATAGCGTGTTATTAAGTTACGAGCGCGCCGTTTGACACTTTTAGAACTTGCTTGATGTTGCACAACGCAACTCACAAGGGCGCTGGCAAGGGGCTCACCATCCTGCAAGAAATATTCTGCCCAAGCTAAAAAAACGTAGAGCAGGGTACTACTGTTGTGAAGTTGCCAAGCTGAACTTAAACTTTGTTGCAACAGCTCAAAAGCAGCTCGAGGCTGGTCTTGGGCAAGTTTCACGCGCGCGTAGTCAGCAGTATAGTCGGCGATGTTGGTAGCGCTATTGTTTTGCTGGGCAAGGCGTATAGCGTGCATATACTGCGTTTCGGCATGGTCAAGTTCACCGAGGGCAAGCGCGCAAGCACCCAAGTCTGCGTGGCACATATACGCGTAGGCGTCATCACCATAGCTGTGAATCAAGGTGAGGGCTTGCTCGAGCATCGTTTGTGCGTTACGCGCATCACCTTGCTCGAGCTTGAGCTGACCCCAGTGGTTGAACATTTCAGCAATGCCAATTTGATCGTTGACTTGCTGATACGCGTGTAGAGCCTCTGCATAGAGAGTTTGAGCTAGCTCAAAGTTGCCAAGAGTATGTTCTAACAAGGCCCGTTCTTTGAGGAGTGCGCGCTGTTGTTGCGCTGTGCCGTGGGTTTCGACAAGCTTACCTGCCTTGTGTAAATGATGTCTGGCAGCCTCACTATCACCGGCGTGTTCAGCACAATCAGAAAGCGAGTAGTAAGCTGCAATTTGGTTGATGTAATCATCACTTTTGGCAAGTAAGCTAAGCGCCTGCGTTGCCAGCTCAGCCGTTGTGTCTAAATCGCCTACCCATCTATATAAAAGTGCTTGATTGAGTACCAACGCACCCAAAGTAGCATCGTGTGAGGCTTGCTTAAATACATCTTGCCTAAATACATCTTGCCTAAATACATCAATACCTTCTTGAAATAAGCTGATGCCTTCGCGGAAACGGGCGCGTAAATCCAGATAAAAGTTCACTTGATTACTAGCGGCAACAAAATCTTTAAGATTGAGAGCTACCTCGGTTGGCGCTAGCCTGAGTGCATACCGCCACGCGCTGCGAATGTTGTCAAAGTCGGCGTCAACAGTGCTTAGAGGAACCTCGGGGGCATTACTCCGAAAGTTTTGCTTTCGAATAAGCGTCAAATAATAGTCATAGTGAGCACGCGCTACCTGGTCAGTATCTACAAGTTGTTCAGCCGCATATTGACGGATGACCTCGAGCATAGAAAATCGCCCTAGTGCCGTGGTGCGCAGCAGTGAGCGGTTGACAAGTCGAAGGAGCGTGCGGGCAGATGCACCTGTGACAGCGCGCGCGGCAACCAGCTCAAAACCACCGCAAAACACCGATAACGCCGCTAAGACTCGTTTTTCTTCCGCACTGAGCTGCTGCCAGGAACTTAAAAAGACCTGCCGCATACTGCGGTGGCGCGCACTGACCTGTTGCCCGTCCGCCTCGAGCAGGTCCATGTCTTGCTTGAGCGCACTCACCAGCTCCGGCAAACTGTAAAGACGCACCCAACTAGCAGCTAGCTCGAGCGCTAAGGGCATCCCTTCCAGTAACTGACACAGCTCAACAAGTGCCTGCTGGTCGCCAGCATGTAGCGCAAAATCTGAACGCACCCGGCGCGCACTACGAAGAAACAGGTTTGTGGCGTCATAGGCGTCTAGGTGAGCTTCGCTGTAATCTTGACCGGTGTTAAGCGTAGGTAAACTTAGCCCAACAACATCGTAGACACTTTCTCCGGGTAGTCCTAGCAGCACCCTCGAGGTTGTCACTATATGGCAAGTTGGCGCACAAGCTAACCGTTGAATAACATCTTGAACACCCGCGAGCAGGTGCTCAACGTTATCTAAAACGATCAGCATGTGTTTATCTGCAAGGTAGTCACAAACGTCTTCGAGCACAGGATTAATACCACTCAAAGTAAGCTGCAAATTACCTGCGATGGCGTCGGGAATATCAGCGGTAGCTTGTACGGTTGCAAGTGGTACAAAAATGACGCCATCACGGTAGTTTTGTTGCTGTTGCTCGAGCAGTGCTAGCGCTAAGCGCGACTTACCGACACCGCCGGGTCCCAGCAAGGTGATGAGCCGCGTATCGGTCAATCTATTGGCAAGTTCTAACAGGTCTAGGGTGCGACCCACAAAGGCCGTTTGAGGTTGCGGGAGAGGCGCAAGTTGATGGTCAAAAGGAATAGCCGTTGTAGCTTGTGACATGCCTGCTACATCTACTGGGTCAGTAACGTCCTGATGTACTAAACCTGTGACATGTTCTGGCGCGTGGTTATTAGTTTGTCTATCATGTTGATGAACTCGAGCTTGTTGAAGCCTACCTTGGCGGATAGCTTCAGCAAGCTCGAGGCTGTCTTCGAGCGGGTTCATGCCCAGGTCACAAGCAAGTTTGCCGCAAAAGCGTTCAAATATGCTCAATGCCTTGGCGTTTTGCCCAGCTAGTGCCAAGCTTTGCATGTAAACTTGTAGAATATCTTCGGCAAGATCGTCGTAGGTAAACACAGCCTCCAGTAGACGAATGCTGTCTAGAAACTGTCCTTGCCCGTTAAATTCACGCGCAATAGGTAAGGCTACATCACGCCAATTGGCGTGGAGTTCACTCCTAGTTTGCTCGAGCCAATCGTCAAAGGGTGCAGAAATAGTACCTTGATACGTCTCTAAAAATGTGCCTTTGTAAGTACTGATTGCTGCTGCCCAATCTGCTTGTGAGCAGGCTTCTTGAAACTGGCTGACATCACTAATAACTGACCAACGCACGTGTGTGTCGGTGACTTCAAGCTCAGCCCAGTCTATTTTTTTGCATTTATATAGCAAGGCTCGCAAACTCTGCCGCGCTTTTTGCTCGCTGGCATCGGGCCATAAAAACGTTAGTAAACGCTCGCGGCGCAGCCAGTCACCTTCATACCCCAAATAGGCCAGGAACGCCGCTGCCTGATTGAGGGGCGGCTCGAGCCATGAATCCTGGTGATAACACCTGAATCCACCTAAAAGTTGGAGTTGCTGGGGCATACCTTATCAGTGTATCAAATTTGCGTCCTGCTGGCGTTTTAACCTATATGAGCTTAATGAGACCTCCTCAATAACTATTAATGTACTGGCTTACCAAATATTAGACCTGTGGCCACTACGATCGTGTTTATTGTCGTTGATAGCTTTAGGAATATATTCAGTTGAGGCCAACCTGCTAAAAGCACGGTTTATCTGTCAAAAAAAGTCATCAAGCTGAACCCCACGGCTCAAAAATCTCTTTAGCGACCATGCGCCCCTTGGGGGTGAGTTGCAGTGCGTCCCCTTGGCGGTTAATGAGGCCGTCATCAAGACTACGTGCAAGCGCATGGCGCACTTTGCTGTCTTCCCAGCGGAGGTGGTCACGCAACGCGCTCACCACGTTTTCTTCAACTTGTTCAGGGCCACCTTCATGGTGATAAAGGTGAACTGCCAACGCGCGAGTAGCGTTAGCCTCACGTTGTTCGTGCCGTTTGAGCTCCTGGGCAATAAGCCCGTAGCGCGGCCCAAATAAGAACGCCAGCACTAAAAATACACCGGTCATTACTGCCATCATGCCGCCGATGGACACATTCCAAGCAACCGCTAGGTAGTAGCCAGAGACGCTCGAGGCCAGTGCAATCACGCCTCCATAAACCATCATTTTCCAAAGCCTGTCAGTGAGTAAATACGCTGCCGACGGCGGCACAATAATAAAGGTGATAAACAGTACCGCCCCCACCGAATCAAACGCGGCAACCGCACTAGCACTTGTTAAACTCAATAACCCGTAAAAAAGGGCTACTGGCGCAAACCCGAGTGCCTTGGCGAGTCCTGCATCAAACGTGGCCAGTTTAAGCTCTTTGTAAAATCCGACTACAAACAGCAAGTTGACAAACGTCATCACCAGCATCCAGACGAGCGCCCTAGGAATCCGTAGCTCACCAACATCAAACGTGTTAAGCCAAACAAAGCCAATTTCACCCAGTAGCACGGTGTGTTCATCAATATGGACATCGCGCGCGTACAAGTTCATCAGCAGCACACCAATGGAAAAAAGTACCGGAAACACCAGACCGATGGCAGCATCGTACTTAACCCGTCGGCTCCCGGCCAGTGCTTCTGTTAAAAACACCGTAAGTACGCCTGTGAGTGCTGCGCCGATAATTTGTACAGCCCCACTTTGCTGTTTAGTTATGAGCCACACGATGACGATGCCAAACACTATCGAGTGGCTAATAGCGTCAGACAGCATGCTACTTTTGCGCAAGACTAAAAACGTCCCCAGCAAACTTGCGGCGATACCTACCAAAGCTCCCGTCGCTATGATGCTAAAAGGGATGCTCCCCAGCAAATTAGCGAGCATGAGATACCTCAAATGGGTGGTCAAGCTGATCTTGCGGGTTTAACGAGGCCAAAATGCGGCGCGCTTCTTGTCTGCCGTGATCAGTTAATACCCAGTGACTGCCTTCTTCGGGCATATGCTTGCTAGGTACAATGAATCCCTCTTGACCAAGACGTGCTAATTCCTGTGACACGTTGGTTTGGTAGTAGCTGGTGAGCATACCCTCTTCGGTTGGATAATCTGGGTTGCCGTGTTTTTCAGACAGTTCGTAAAGTGTTGTGAGGACTTGCTGCGTGCGCAATATGTGGCGGTTTTTGGTGTGGTTAATAAGTTCCCAAACCATGCCTCGCTGAGGTGCAAATAGTAAAGAAATAACCACAAAAGCAGAAATACCTAAAATAATGAGCGGCCCTGTTGCCAAGTTACGCCCTGTGGCACTAACTAACGCGCCGATAATGCCACCCCCTGCACCAATCACAGCAGCTAGCGTGACCATATTGCCGAGGCTATTCACCCATTGGCGGGCGGCCACCGCCGGGGCAATAATCATGGCTGCCATGAGTACTACCCCAACCATCTGCAAGCCAATGACCACAGCAAGAGCAATCATAATGGTCATGACAACCTCGAGCACAACCACAGGTAAGCCCACAGACGCTGCAAAGATAGGATCAAACGTGACCAGTTTAAGTTCTTTCCAAAGTAGCGCAACTAACCCCACCGCAAGTAAAGTAATAACAGCCATGACCTGCAAGTCACTGCGTAAAATAGCCGCAGCTTGACCAAATAAAAATGAATTTAAGCCGCCTTGTGAGGCGTTGCTAGTCCCCTGAATGTAGGTAAGTAAAACGGTCCCTATGGCAAAAAAGATACTCAACGCCGCACCTAAACTAGCATCTGTTTTGAGCCTGCTGCGGCGTGTGAGTAAGAGTATAAAGAGAGCAGCCAGTGTACCGGTAATAAGCGCACCTATGAGGATGCTACCAAGTTGCCTCGAGCCAGCCACCATAAACCCCAAGCACACACCGGGCAAGGCAGCATGCGAAAGCGTATCCCCCAGTAAACTTTGCTGTCGCAATACTGCAAAACACCCGAGCACGCCGCTACTAATGCCCAATAGCGCTGCTCCCATCGCAACATTTTGAATCGTGTAGTCACTTAAAAAGGCAATGAGTGTAGTCATACTGCTGCCACCTTTTGATACGTGACTGGTTGTGGCTTGTGCCGCCAAAATACAACTATGCCTAAACTACCCACTCCAAGCACAAAACAGCTCAGACTAGCCATACCTACAGTCAGAGGAAGCAAGGTATAAAGTGGTGCTGCCAACGCTAATCCCAATGAGTAGCCAACATTTACTGCCATAGCACGAACGCTAAATACTTTGCCCATTACATGTGGCGGAAACTCACGTTGAATCATAGTGAGCAGCGGTAAATCTTTCATAGGGCCACCAATGGCTGTAAATGCGGCCAGTACAAAGAGCAGCCTTAAATCTTGAGCAAGGCTGACTAGCAGGAAGCCAAAACCTAAAAGCGCTGTACCCACAAAAATAAGTTGCACGTGACGTTGCACATTAAGATGACTGATGACTACATTGCTAATAACATTGCCTATACCGTAAGCAGATACAACCAAGCCGTACATACCAGCATTACCTTGGAAGCGTGCATCGATCATGAGTGCAAGTCCGACAACAAATACAGCTCCCCAAAGAAGATTGGTGAGGCTATTTGCTGCGATGCACCACAACACGTGAGGCCGTAGCCGCAACGCGTGTCCTGCTTCTTGCATGTCAGACCATATGCCTTTGACTGTGTGATCTGTACCCGAAGCGCTCGCGTGCCAGGTAAAGCCTTTGCCAATGAGAAATACTGCTGCTGCAGAGAGTCCAAAACTGAACGCGTCAATGGTAAAAAACTGGCTCATAGGCATGAGCGCCAGAAGTACCCCGGCAAGACCCGGACCGATGACCCTGGCTAGCCTGCTAGTTACATCAATTAAGCCATTAAATGCATTCAGGTCGCGCGCTGTATTGGTCAAATGGGGAAGGCTTGCAATCAGTGCGGGTTCAAAAAACGCGTTAAGCCCGCCAACTACGCTAGCAACCAGCACAAGATGCCACAGGTTTATCTCACCAAATACAGCTGCTAATGGCACGCTGAGTACAACAAGTGCTCGAGTAACGTCCGTTGTTATCATGAGCTTGCGGCGGTTGAGTCGGTCTGCATACACACCGCCAACTAAGCCAAAAATGAGCCGTGCTGCTGCTTGGGTTGCTAGTACAAACCCAGCCTCACTGCCGGTAAGTTGTATGGCTAGCCACACAACAGCAATTTCGTAAAGCCTGTCACCGATAGATGAAAAGACCAGTGCTAGCCATAAAATAAGCAAATGACGCTGCTTTAGAACGTTTAGCACAGTTAATTAACCTGGTCTACATGGGTATTTTGAGTGTTGGTAGATTGCTGAGGATGTTGATTCGGTGCAAACGCATCGCTTTGTAGTAAGGCAATTTGCCCACCGTAGGCAGCACGCAGGTTGTCAGCATTGTAGACATCGGTAACGGGCCCTTGCGCGATCGTGCGCACGTTCAAAATAAGCATCCAGTCAAAGTAGGTGGTTACTGTTTGTAAGTCGTGGTGAACCACAACTAGCGTTTTTCCCTGATTGCGTAAGTCACGCAAAATATTGACGATGGCACGCTCAGTGGTTGCGTCTACCCCGGCCATAGGTTCATCTAGAAAATAGACGTCGGCATCTTGTACAAGTGCCCGCGCTAAAAATACGCGTTGCTGCTGACCACCGGAAAGTTGGCTAATCTGCCGGTCGCTGTAGTCTTGCATGCCGACCAATGCGAGGGCGTCCATAGCACGTTGCTGCTCACGCTTACCCGGCCGCTTAAACCAGCCTAATTGCCCGTAAAGCCCCATCATGACGACATCACCTACGGTGGTTGGAAAATCCCAATCAACAGACGACCGTTGCGGCACATAACCCACGCGGCGGCGCTGCTGATTGTAAGGTTTACCATGAATGTACACGTGCCCAGCCGTCTTTTTGACCAAGCCTAAAACAGTTTTAATCAGGGTGCTTTTGCCTGCACCGTTGGGG
>JBCCBI010000206.1:0-9557 GCA_039034155.1 Deinococcota bacterium
CTAGGCAGAAAGAGTATTTCTACGAACCTTGCCCGATGCTAAGTAGCAACATTCTAAATTTGCTGGCAACCACTTACAATTGATCAAAATGACTATAAAGTAAGCGTGGTCGTTTATGAGTCAACGCAGCTCAATCCAGAATTGAATTTTAGTATGGCCCAAAGTTGTAGGGGTCAAGCTAAATGTATAAGCATTACTTATACACTAACTAGCATCTTCAAATCATGGTACTGCAAGATACAGGGACAATTTTGGGTATAGGCTCAAAATTACAGGATTCGCCCAACCTTGACAAGATACCGAAGGTATTTGTTAAGAAGGTACTGAACTTATAACATCAATCTTTACTGACACAAACATGGTTGTATATGTGCGCTCTGGCCCTTGCTGAGAGTTGGTCTGACACCATAAAGTAACGTATGACAGACCCTATATCTTCATTAACTGATATCAATACGGATGTTACTGGCTACAAACAACTCTTTGAGCTAACAGGCAAGCAGATCATGATTATTGGTGCGGGCTCAGGTATTGGGGCAGCGGCTGCACACGGCCTAGCTGCGTTTGGTGCGCAAGTGCTTTGTACGGATATTGCCCAAGACGCTGCAGACGCTGTGGCTACTAGCATCATTGAGCAAGGTGGTAGCGCCCAAAGCAAAGCTGTGAACATTACCGATAAAGCTAGCATTGAGGCTGCTATGGATAGCTTAGGGCAGCTTGACGGCCTCGTTTGCACACCGTCTATCAACGTCCGTAAACCGTTTTTAGAGCTAACCCCAGACGAGTTTGATAAAGTCATTGGCATCAACTTAAAGGGCAGTTTTTTAGCCATGCAAGCTGCGGGTGCGCGTATGAAAGCGCAGCAGTCCGGAAGTGTTGTGTTGTTTTCATCGATTCGCTCGCAGGTGGTTGAGCCAGGGCAAAGTATTTATGCAGCTACCAAAGCAGGTACCCTGCAGATGGTGCGCGGGTTAGCGTCTGAGCTAGGTGAGTTAGGTGTGCGGGTGAATGCTATAGCGCCGGGTGTGGTGGAAACGCCGCTCACCAACCCCATTCGTAACCAACCAGACTGGTACAACGCATATGCCCAAAAAGGCGCTCTAGGCCGATGGGCGCAACCCAAAGAAATGGTAGGCGCAGTGGTTTACCTAATGAGCGAGGCAAGTTCCTTTGTAACAGGTACGCTCATGCTGGTTGACGGCGGTTGGACAGCAGTTGATGGGCGTTTTACCCCGCCATTATGAGCATGTTGCATAAAACAGCCTTGTTAGAGCATTTAGTGGCTTCAGAAAGTATCAATGAGACAGTAGTGAAGGTAGACAACATTGCCTGTGATGCTAATGATGATAGAGGGCGGCAAGATGATGTCATCAAGCTAAGTCATGTTGCTGTGAATGATGGCAGATTATGTCTGAGCTAACTCAAACTGACTGGCTGGCTCAAGCTGAACGTGCAGCCGCAGCAGTGGATGCTGACAAGGTTATTTCGCTCACGCGTGAGCTGGTGCGCATTAAAAGTGTCTATGAACCTGACCAAGGTGGCAACGAAACTGAGGTTGTCACGTTTTTGGAAAGCTATTTGCGGGAGTTGGGGTTAGCGCCTGTGCTCGAGCATCCCCAACCAGACCGCCCCAACCTCATCTGTGATTGGCAGGGCAGCAGCTTTGAGTCAGATAAGCATGCGACGCTAATGTTTGAAGGCCACACGGACGTTGTTACCGAAGGTGACGCCTCAATGTGGTTGTACCCGCCGTTTGCAGCCGAGCTTGTTGACGGCATCATTTATGGGCGCGGCAGTTGTGACATGAAAGCTGGAGTGGCCGCAGCTATTGAAGCTACTTACGCCGTCATGCAAACATCTCCCGACCTTGCTGGGCGTATCCGCCTAGGGATTGTCTGTGACGAAGAAGGCATGATGATTGGCATCAAGCACTTTATTGCTCAGGGTTGGGCAGATGAGGTAGATGCGGCTATTATCTGTGAGCCGGAACAGCAAGAACTGTGCTTGTTTCAAAAAGGTGCCATGCGCGTCACCGTCAATGTGCGTGGGGTCATGTCGCACGGTGCCATGCCCTACGCGGGGTGTAATCCAATTGTGCCGCTCGCAAAATTTATCGACCGCGTGCATGACTTTGAGAAAGCGGAGCAAGCACGGCTCGGCGAACATCCAGAGTTGGGCTTACCGTGGCTCACGCCAACGATCTTAAAAGCACCTGAACGCGGTGAAGCGCAAAACAACGTGATGCCTGAAACAGCGTTTGCTGCGCTGGACATTCGCACCGTTCCCGGTCAAGATCACAATGAGATTTTAGCGACCTTACAGAGTATTGCCCAAGAGATTGCCAGCAGTGACGCACGTTTGCAGATAGAGGTGGACTGCTTTGAGTCGCGCCCATGGACGCAAACCTCCGAAGACGCCAGTATTGTGCGGGCGCTCGAGGCTGTTTATCCGTCCATCATGAACGAACCCCCTAAGTACGGCGGCGTCCCTGGAGCTACCGACGGCACTTTTTTACACGCTACTGCAGGCGTGCCGATTGTCACGATAGGTCCTGGCGACCGCGAAGTGCCGCATCAACGCAATGAACATGTTGATGCCAACGAGGTTGTTCGCTCTGCTCGTTTGTATGCTGCTGCTGCTGTGTATTTTTTGCTTTCGCAGGCTGAAAGCTAAGCTCTGTTGCAGATTTGTGGGGTGTCGTTGCAGATGATTGATAGGCAAGTTTCTAGAGAAAGGGCAGGGGAGAATTCATCAGACATACTTGTGTCTAGGTCAAGGTATGTAGCATGACGTGGCAGCACTCCGTGAGCATCACAGCTTTGGATGTTGTGTTGCTAGAACCTCCAATCATCGGGTATATAAAAATCGACGGTCACATAGATACTGATGTACGTGGACTAGGGCCCTCACCCTACGCTTTTAAAAGCGTCTGCAAGCTGGCATCACGCTTGTTACCTCAAAATTGCCTAGACTAAAGGTACATGCAACTCACTGAAACACGTCAGAAGAATGTTCTTATCTTGACAGCAACGGTTGCCGGGCTGGTGCTACTGCAAATCCTGTTTGGTTGGGTGTTGGGCGGCTTTGTCACCACACCTATTTTGGCTTTGTGTGCTGTTGGTCAAGTTGTAGTGTTGCGGCAGACCTTTAATGCTCGAGGTTGGCAGCGTTTAGTAAGACCTGCCTGGATTGCTGGCTTAGTGCTGGCCGTGTTTGGTGCAGGTGCGTCCGTGGCTACACTACCGGTTCTGGGCTTTTGGTCAGTGCCACTACTTACCGGGATTTTGTTTGTTGCGTGGTTATTTTTAGCCATGTTTGCCCGTGAACTACCTGAGATTGCCGTGTGGTTGTTTGACAAAACTTTAGAACTGCCTACACTCATCTTTCGGGGGAGTTGGCGGGGGAGTGCGTGGTTAGCGCGGTTGTCGCGGCGTACAGCCAGTCGCACCCGCCAAGCTGTAGCCGCCCGCAGGCTTGCCCGGCAGCAAGCGCTAAGCCCAGAAGAGCGTGCGTTTTTGGAAACTAAACATCAACTTGATGCACTAGTTCAGGATGTAAAACACGACCCCAAAGCTACTGGTGCTATTACTAAAAAAGTGTCTCAGGTACGTGATGCCCTGCTAGACGCACTGCCCAAAGCGGCTGATTCAAGTGAGCAATACGATGTGCATACCCTACGGCAAATTGCAGCGGATTATTTTCCCAAGACGCTCGAGTATTTCTTACAAACCGACACCCCCGCAGCCCTGTTTCGCAGCCAAGTTATTGAGGCCGACAAAACTGCCGAGACTATTTTTTTAGAGCAGTTAGCGATTCTCGAGGGGGCCATCGGTGACATTCTCGTCACTGTTCATAACGATTCCACCCAAGACCTTATTGCGAACGCCCGCTTTTTACGCGAGCGCTTTCGCAAAAGTGATTTTGAGTCGTTGGGCAAGAATTAGTTAGCGTTTTACTCTGAAAAAACAAGCTCGGTTGCGTCAAAGATGATGTCTGTGAGTACATCTGACTCAGCAAAGTTAGTCATAGCAACGACGGACACCCCTTCGTCTGGCAAGTAGAGCATATCTGCTTGAAAACCGCTGGTAACGCCGCCGTGACCTAGGGTGAGGCCAAACTCGCCGTCCTCATCAACATCAATCCCAAGTCCGTAAGGTGCGCCGTCTGGGTTGGGGACGGTGGTGAGCATCGCAGTCAGCATCGTCTCGCTGATGATCTGCCCACCTGCCAATGCAGGCAAAAATTTGGCGAGGTCGCTGGCTGTACAGATGACGCCGCCATCGCCTAAACCAACGCCGTCGTTAATTTCAGTGACATCAACAAGGCTGTCGTCATCACCAAAGTCATAGCCACGCACGATAGTTTGGGCAAAGTTGCTCGCCGTTTCCAGGTAGCACGTGTCCATACCTGCTGGTGCAAAAACTGCCTCAGCGAGTACGTCTGCTAGAGGTTTGCCACTGATTGACTCAATGACAAGGTGCGCCAAAATATAGTTGGAATTGCTGTAGTAATAATCTGTACCAACAGGGAACTCGGCAGGTTCGTTATAGGCAAAGGTGATGACTTGCTCTGGTGTCCAAAAGGTGTTAGGTGCGTCTTCAACGGCATCCAAAAAAGCATCTGTGCCCAAATAATCGGCAATGCCGCTGGTCATCTGTAGGGCTTGGCGCACGGTAGTGGCATCTGCATTGACAATATTGCTGGTAATAGCCTCGGGTAAATAATTGGTAAGGGGATCGTTAAGTGCTAAGAGGCCGTCATCAACTAAGCTTAAAAGCGCTGCTGCCACCATAGGTTTGCTGACGCTGCCAATGCGAAATCTGTCAGTGAGCTGGACGGGTTCGCGGGTCTCGAGGTTGGCACTACCGTAAGCAGCGGTGATGCGTTCGCCGTTGTCGTCAATCACGACCACCACGCCGGGGTCTGCTGGGTCAACGTAGTCTTGTAAAAGCAGTTGTAACTCGTCTTGTGGAGTTTGTGCGGCAGCAATAGTGGCTGCCGAGGTACACGCTGAGGCGACCAACGCAAGCATCAGCACGCTTGACATGAGGGTTTGGTTTAGCTTGGAGAAGGTGTTTATGAGGGTGTATTTGATGGGTACGACCTCCAGAATTAATATTTAACGTTAACGCGTCTATGGGACAAGGTATTAGTCGTCATCGTAGCTACTGATAACGTGAGGATGGTGGTGTTGATGCATTGGATGGGCTTAGCGTCATCTGATTTGAAGCTTGTATAAACGGGGTGATGTTGTGTGGCTCGAGCCATCACTGTTCTCGGTCTGAAGTCCGGGGTGTGATGTGTTAAGCACAGTCATTTAGGTCTAGACGCAGCACTTCTTAAGACGGCTGACAAACGCGTGCCTTCTTGTCTACACTCAAAACATCCACAGATTGCACCTGCAGATAAGCTTGCCTCAGACAAGCTGTGGATACATCCAGCGGCTGGTATTCATATTTGTAATTGAAGAGATTCTTACGACGCTAGCGCACCACCCACAAAGGAGTTTGATGATGACACGTATACGCAAAACGTTGCTTTTCACAAGTGTAGCTTTACTTAGTGCCATCTTAGCTGTTGCCTATACCAATGACTTTGAAACAGATACGCTCTCAGCGCAGTCAGTCCAAGTCACAAAAGCTGCTAGCTTACCCTTGCTAGGTGAGGGCACCTTTTTAGGTACAACTTATTACGGTACAAGTTCTGTTCCAGATGACGGCATCACCCGGCAGTTAATTGATAGTGCAGCCCAAGCAGGTATGAGCGGGTTTACGCTGTACGCAGATTGGCCAGAGCTCGAGCCAACTGAAGGCGTCTACAACCTCACTGATTTAGAAGAAAACCTCACCTGGTTAAGTTCTAGAGGCATTCGCCCGCTATTAAATCTAACAGTTGTGGATATTGACGACCTCAACCTTTATCCGCAGTGGCTCAGTGAAGACGGTCGCACGTTCGCAACGGGTCGTTCATTTGCAGATAATGCTATCGTCACCCGTTTTGCAAAGTTGCTTGACCAAGTGGTGCCGCTTCTTACAGCCCACGGGGGTTACTATCTGGGCGTAGGTAATGAGATAGACGGCCGTTACAGCACGCACCTAGCAGAGTACGCGGACTACTTAGAGTTTGTAGACGCTGCCAGAGCGCATGTTCACAGCATCAACCCGCAACTGGCTGTGGGCGTAACCGTCACCGCAGGTGCGCCCTTGAGAATGCCTAGCTTGTTCCAGCGATTACAAGCAGTCACAGATATTGTTCCGTTTAACTATTACGGCTATGACAGTAGTCTGGCGCTCGAGGACGACGAAGATATACACGCAACCATCGACACAATCATGCAAGCTTACGGAGACGACCTCACCGTAGTTACCGAGGCCAATTGCCCAAGTGCAGAGGCCTCGGGTAGTTCGCCGGATTTACAAGCAGCGTGTTTAGAGGTGTTGCTCGAGTCCTTCCAGCGCTACCCGCAAATTCGCTATCTTAGCGTGTTCAGTTTGACGGATTTTGACGATGAAACTTGTGAACTTATCTTCGATGCGTTCCGTATTGCCGAGGAAGACTTACCCGATTGGTACATGGGACCCTTAGAAGGCTTTTTGTGTGAAATTGGCATAGTGGCTGCGGACGGCACGCCTAAACCTGCGTGGGATGTGTTTTTAGCACAAGCTCAAAAACTCAGTGGCACAGTAAAACTTAATCCTCAATAAAGATGTTGCTGAACGTTAATCGGACTAAATAACTGATGCAAACAAACATGCCAAGTCTATTTACAAGGCTTGGCATGTATAAGTATTGGTAGGGTTTAGTGGGGTGATGGCAGCATCAACTAAGTTTCTAGATTTGGGTGAGCAACTTGACTGAGCAATCTTGAACTTTGGCGAGGTTGATGCGTTTGCTAGGTAACCTGAGTTCGGAGTTAATGTGCGTCAGAGACGTATTTTGTAAACTATCGAAAAAATGATTTCTTGAAACACGTCAACAACGGTCTATTTAGCCTAAATGATACTCACTTTAAGGGCTAATGATTTTTATGATCACATCACGACATGCGTCAGAGACGTATTTTTGATAATTTAGAAACCTCGAACTCAGGTTAGGTATCTTTTTGAGATGTTTTTGAAACGTACGCGTCACATGGTTTCTTAGGCGGAGATTGAGTTAATCAATTGCCTCGAGAAACTCTTGGCGGAGGTCGCGGTCATCTGCAAACAAGCCGCGCATAGCACTTGTGCGGGTTGTCGAGTGCTGCTTTTGAACGCCGCGCATCATCATGCACATGTGACTGGCTTCGGTCACCACTGCTACACCTTTGGGGGCAAGTACCTCGGTAAGGGCGTCGGCAACTTGGCTGGTCAGGCGTTCTTGCACCTGTAAGCGGCGCGCAAAGACATCTACCACGCGGGCAAACTTGGAAAGCCCCAGAATGGTTTGGTCAGGAATATAGGCAATATGGGCTTTGCCATAAAATGGCAACATGTGGTGCTCGCAGAGTGAATAAAACTCAATGTCTTGTACCATCACCATGTCAGAACCGTCACCTTCAGCCTCAAACAGAGCTTCATTGATGACGGTGTGTAAGTCCATGTGATAGCCAGCGGTTAAGTCGCGCATAGCTTTTTCAACGCGGGCTGGTGTTTTGAGTAACCCCTCCCGCGAGACATCTTCCCCCAAGCCAGTAATCAGGTGGCTGATGAGGTGCTCGAGCTTATCAGGAGATAGCTCAGCATTTAGTTTAGGCACCCCCGTGACAGGCGGGTGGTCATGGTGAAGACCGTTGGGGTTAGCCTCAATACGGACAATAGATTCCATGCGTGTCCTTTCTGGACAGGCTGCGGGGTTTGTCTAAGGTTGATGGACATTAAAATCTCTATCAATGCAGCTGTGTCAATACAACCATGTCAACCCATACAGACGTTAACGGTGGATTCCTTATGACAACCTTTATGTACAAGTCTTATTTATGTACAAGTCTTATGAGATGTACTGTAAAGAGACACGTCAGAATCCAAAGACGACCAATTGGCCGCTCAACCACACGGCATCACGTGGTTGCGACCACAACTGGACAAAGCAGTCTTATGGGTACAGATGTACTGCTTTGGTCAGGGATTTAGACTACTTGTACAAGGTTTGTATAACCGTAAGCCAGTTAACGGTAATCTTAGTTACGAATGCGGCTCAGTTGCGAATGCGCTTGGGCAAAAACGCGCGAACGTCAAGGTAGCGTGCAAAGTGAAGTAACGGTGGGCCTTGTAAAGGGATTTGCCAAGCTTCATGTAAGCTGTTCTGGACGACATCTGCCTCAGCTAATTGGAGTGGCCAAGGTGCATGCTGAATATCACCCCGGTAGAGCCTACCGCGGCTGTCGCTCGAGTAAAGACAATAGCGCTCGGTTAAGAAATGCTCAAGGCTACCTGCTCGAGCTGTAAATACCTCACCAACAGGTTTATACTGCCCTTCAAACGCCGCAGCAGGTGCGCCTTTATGATGGCGAACACTCTTGTAATAAATAGCAGTGCCTGCTTGTGTTCTGTGGGGAGATGTGTTGAAGTGATGCTGAGCACGTTCGGATTTAATCACATTTTGTTGAGAAGATATTGAGGGTGATAGCGCCGTCGTGTCGTCAGATGTGATGTTGCTTGTAGCATCACTTACCTCAGAACATGAACCAGATTGTGCGGTCATGGTGGCATCAAAGTAAGGCAAGTGAAACAATGTGCGGGCAATTCGTACAGCGAGCGGGTTGTGGGCATCCAGACTAAAAAACCACACGCCTGGTTTTTGCAGTTGATCTTGTGCAGTCACATAGGTACGCAAGTTGATCTCTGGAAAAAATGACACTCCTGGCACGCTAGGTAGCCCCCTAGGACGCACGTGGCGCATGACAAACGGCACCACAGCAACATAAGCATTCCCGTGGAAGGTATTTATAGTGAGGCCGGCAGGAATATGCGGACGCAGCAAATTAGCAGAAATAGGCCAGTGCATAAACAGCAGATCATGCCACTGCATGGACATAACCCAAGGACGCGTGAGCTGGCGCAGGCGTCCTGCTGACTTGAATTGTAGAGCCTTCATTAGCCTTAGTTTTACACTAAACGGAGCTGCCAACTAGGACGGTGGTTCACACAACGCTGTGACTTTTTGGTAAAAGTTTGTTGAATTAAGAGTAAATGTGTTGATGTACGGAATTAGTCTAACTTTTTAGCTAAAGGTAGCTGAAGTGGCTTGTTGAAGCAATACCGATGCAGTGGTTGTTTGAGCAGACTCCAGACTCAGTTCAAATGTTGCAGGGGATTGATAGTGGAGGGAGCTGTGCAAGCGCTCACGATGGTAGAAAACCTCAATGTACTCAAAAATGGCGAGTCTAGCGTCATCACGGGTAATGACGTGAGTCGTGTAGACCAGTTGTTGTTTGAACGTTGTCCAAAAGCTTTCAATGATGGCATTGTCTAGGCAAGCACCTGATCCTGTGAAGCCAGCTTGCATGTCGTGGCTGTGAAGCTCAGTTTGAAAACGGTAGCTGGTGTACTGGCTGCCCTTATCTGAACGGTGGATAA
>JBCCBI010000207.1:0-9537 GCA_039034155.1 Deinococcota bacterium
CACACCCATAGGAATTTCGCCAATACCGAGTACTAGCCCGTTATTGACGCTACCCGTAGGTGCGCTGCTCTGCTGGCTACATGCTGCTATTACTACTACTGCCAGCAGGACAGTTAAGGTCCTAAAAACGTTTTTCATTAAAAGCTCCTGTATATTTTACGTTGAGTTGCTAAATTACTTAGGTTGTTAGCTGGCTTAGCCGCCAACAGGAACGCTAGTGACAGCAACAAGCTCTTGCCAGTTACCGCAGGGCTCTACAGTAGGCTTTTGGTACTCTTTCTTAGCATCTTGGTTTTGCATTGAAACCTCCATTGAATTACGAACTTGCATGCAGGCGATTGAGTTTGAGAGATTTACTCAATTACCACAGTGCAGGCAAGCATAAAAAACCTTGCAGACTATAACACAAAAAAAGTGACTGTGTCTGCTGTGACTTACGTATTACGTACGCTTGCTAAGGTGCTGCTGCTAACTTGCTGTCCCTCCTCTCTCTGCGGGGCAGTGTAGCTGTAAGGTAAAACCTTGACCCTGAACGCTCCCTGAACGTTATTTAATACTTGTTCACACAGTGTCTTACCTAGGTCTGGTGCGTGAACTACAAAGGCGTTTAACGTTGAGGTTATGAAACTGGTAGCTACACCATGCGCTAGCAACCATTTGTAGATGCACGTGAAAAACATTGCAAAACAAGATGGGCAAATGAATGTGGTCTACAGTAACGGCCTAGAGTAGCAACTTTGCTTGGAGTAGCCTTGTTTCCTCCTAGGCAAGTGTTGTTACTCATAGCTCGAGCTGTTCGGCACGAACGATTTGCACATGTTTGTATGTTAGTTGTTACACGTTACATCTCCTTGCGCGCTAATTTGTGAGCAAGATCTAAGGTGCCAGCAGGCCCCAAAGCCTGCGAGTTGTAGTATGTAACAAGAATGAGGATGTGTCAATACGTATAGACGCACTGAAGGGAACTTGCTTAGCACTGCTATGTACGCTAATAGGTGAAAGCAGATGCCGCAAGGTTTAATGTAATCAAAAGGTATTGTAGTTTATGCTGTTAAATGAGGTATATCGTGGGGCTATGCTTTACTTGCTCAATAGACTTATATTTAATTGCTGAGCGCTATCTAAAAACACTTCAAGTAAGCTAGAAACCAGATAAGCTTATGTGGGCAAGGCTGGCTTAAATTACCTAATCGTGAATGATATTACCCACATTTGATAGTTGTCATTATTCAGTAACTAAAGCTACACATGGGAAATTTGTAGACTTTCAGGTGTTCGTCAGATACACAAAGATGGAGAAGATTACAGTAGTTTATCGTTAGTACTAAGGTCTAATGCTCAAGCAAGTTTAAATTCAATCAAATTATGAAATGTTGTCCAAAAAATAAATTACATAATAATTTAACTAAACTCTTATCTTGTCCAGCAAACAGTTATAATTACTGAGGAGAACCTTCGATTTCATGGAAGATAGTGTAATGGAAGACCTGAACAATAATGCTCAAAGTGGTATGTCACAAGATACCCCTGTTCAGAGCAATGCAACTGAAGCAGCTTTGCCTGACAGCAAAAACTATGTAGTAAACAGCAAGGTAGTCATTACCGACCTAGGTGATGAGTTAGTGTTGATGGAACCTGCTAGCGGCAAAATGTTCAGCTTGAACTCGAGCGGCCGCGTATTGTGGCAACGTTTGCCAGCAACACCGGCTGAATTAGCAACAGCATTGTGCGAGGCGTTTGAGGTCAGTAGGGAAGATGCGCTCGAGGATAGTCAGGCTTGGTTAAGTGCACTTGTAAGTAGCGGATTAGTCGACGAGCAAAGCAGTTAGCCAATTTAATGCAGAAATCCCTAGCATCTTCTTTATTGGGCTGTCAGGTTGTGCCTAAAGCCCTTCCAGAAGGTATCCACAGTTGGTTGAAGGAGCGCTGGTTTCAAGATTTAACCTTAACACGTCCGTTTACAATAACGCTTCAAAATGACAGCGATCACATTCGTGGCGAGTCTGTAAAAGTACGTGAAGTAGCTTGGCGGCAACATGTAGAAGAGATAAGCTCGCTCAGTATTTTTGATGAGACTCTCGAGCTGGCCACATTTAGGTCAGATGTCACAGATAGTTTGGGTGAGGGTGTAACCGATAGTAGAGGCTCAAGCTCTAGTGAGCTGATACGACTTGCGTCAACCCAAAAGCGTGACATTACTGTCTGGCTTGAACTTGCAGACAAACAAGCTACCCTCAGCCTGGTTGCCGTAGATGATATTGACAAGTCAGCGGCCCGAGCAGGTCTTTGGAGAGGTAACGCTTCACCTTATCCTCTGATGGCCTGCTTACAAGAAGCGGTGCGAGCTGCTGGCGTATTTCCTATTCATAGTGCTTGTGCTCATAGCCCGACAGGTGACACGGTCATGTTTCTGGGTGCAAGTGGTACTGGCAAAACAACAACACTTGTGCGAGCTTTGCAGGTAGGCTGGTCGCCGGTATCTGAAGATGTGGTTTGGCTCGAGGCAAATACCTTGCGTACCTACAGTTTGGAAAAAGGCTTGCGGGTGTTTGAGGAGAGCCTGCCGCAGCTTGATTCAGAGCTAGCTGCTTGTGACTGGGGTGACTTGGTTATGGGTAAAGCGCTATTGCCCTATGAATTTTTGACAGACCACTATGGTCATCGACAGCGACAAGGAACTGCTCTGACTCATGTTGTGCAGCTTGTAAGATGTCACAATGTAATGGCTTCGGCTTGGCAGCCACTCAGTAAGCGCCAAATGGCTATAGCCCTCTGGCAGGGTTTAGGGATGCCATTGACACCTCGCTTAAGAAACCAACTTGCTAAGCTTGTGCCAAGCTGTCTAGAGGCTGTTCAGGGTTGGCAGTTAACATTGGGTGACGACGTGGCAGATGTATTAGCTAAGGGCTTGCCAACTTAAAGCTAGTACAAAAGGTGCTAGTACTAGCAGTTCCAGGATCAGTCCCCCCACACTGAGCAGGTCGATTTCTACTCCCCTAGGTCGCACGGGAAGGCTGCCTGGGGCAGTCACTCGTAGAAATGCTACACAATTCCAAGATAGCAGTAATCCTGTGATCTAAATTTAACTCAAAAAAGCCACGCAGAAATAAACTGCGTGGCTTGATAATGGTATACAAACTTTGCAAGCTAGTTGCCAGTAAGTGTGGGGGGCTCGCTCGAGCCACTGTCTAACAAGGTGGCGATTGGGTTATTTGCTGTACCCATAATGCGGATATCTGGAAGCAACGTAAAAATATTAGCGTCAATATCGCTCTGGGCGACATTGCGTGTGTAAGGACCAACAAGAACAAGTGTTTTGTCACCTGAAGCTGCTTCGTAACGTTGGCGTACGTCTTGATCAGTAGTGCTAGCAGTGCTGTAGTTAGTATCCTCATTACCGTTCAGAATAATTTCGGTGGGGCCTTGGGTAATGCGGTTAAGTGTATCCTCAACGGCCAGAGCAGTGAACGTAAAGCTGGTAATGCTACTGCCTACAGCAGGTGCATCGGGTAGGAAAAAGCCAAGTGCAACCTCAGCTGTAGCACCATCGGCAATTGTGCCGTCACCTACTTTGAAACCGAATGGAAATACCGCTTCCACTGGCACTTTGGCAGTTTGTTGTAATGCTGTTCTTAGTGACTCATCTAAGTCGCCTTCAGCATAAGCAACAAAATCTGAGGTTGTAAGTTCATTGTCGAAAATGCGTGCATTGGCAGGTTTAATAGCTGCAATAGACGCCTGGTCAGTGATGCTGGTTCCGCCGGCACTAACATTGCTAAAAGGTGAAATTACGGTATTGGTGTCATCACCGACAGCCATAGCTAAAAGCACCAAGTTATTAATGTCTCCACCAGATCTATTGCGTATGACCACACGCGTGATGACAACACGTCCACTACCAGTAGCTATGTTTGCAGCTGTGGCAAAACGAAATTGACCATTGATGACGTTAACGAGTTCAATACCACCGTTAATACTGAAAAAAGAATCACTGAGGGAGGCTGTTGTGATGCCAGTGCTGGTATCGATAGTAAAGCTACCCATACCCAGAATATTGGGTTCAGTTTCTGGGTTAGCGTTATGACCACAAGCTGCTAAGACCAGCAGCAAACTTGTGATAGCGATGAGGCGCAATATTTTGAGCATAAAAACTCCTTCGCGGGCGTGAGCCGCTTTGTTGAGGCTTGTTGCGTCAACATGACACAAACAGTGCATACTATAGCGTGTTTGCTACAGCTATGTTTGAAAACGGATTATAAACCTGCAAATCACACTTTAGCTGGACTATTCTAAAGGTAATGGCAAGCGTTAATATCTTGACTGAAAATTTCAACAGCAACACGAGCAAGCGTACGTGCTGACAGTATCCCTAACTCTTGTGCCCTATGTCAACTCACACTCGAGGGGGAATTGCATGTCTTCCATGTAGAATTAGCCCTCACGTACAGATTGTGACGGCGTAAACCTTACACATGTTTTAGTGTTGTGGCAACTTGACAGCACTCACACAAGTCAGTAAACTCTAGTTTGTTCACTCAAGATAGTGAATGTGCAAATTTTATATAGGGGTGTCGTCTAAGGGCAGGACAGCTGATTTTGGTTCAGCTAATCGGGGTTCGAATCCCTGCACCCCTGCCACACAATTTTAAGCGACTAAACATTCACATGTTTGGTCGCTTTTTTATTGCCGCTAACTTGGTGAAACCAACGCTAGCGTAATCATTGTGCGTACTCGAGGTGGCGCATCGTGAATCTGGACTGGCTAGTGACAGGTGATGCGATTATGTCTTGCCTAGAGCTATTCGACGAGATGATACCTCCGGCTTAAGGCTGCTAAACATAAACATCAAAACGGGTTTGTTTGCCTTTGAAGCTGGTGTTGGGTTTGGGTGTAGCAGGTGCATGTTTGGGGCGTTTGACGACGACGCGGACGCCCTCGAGTGCCAAGGATTGCTCGAGCAACCCCATCACTTCATCCGCTCCTAGAAGCTGCCGCAACACTTGCATTTCCTTTTTAGGGAGTGCGCCTTTGTTAGTAGGCGGGTACATGGGATCAAGATAAATCACAGTCGGATAGGTGGTATCGGAATGATTCAATGAACTGAGAACATTACGTGCATCTGCCTGAACAAGTGATAAACGGGATGTGACCGAGGCGGTTTGAGGATTTTGAGTGCCTCGAGCCAATCCGTCTGCAAGTAAGGCGGCAATAAGAGGGTGGCGTTCCACCATCTGCACATGACAGCCTAAGTGCGCAAGCACAAAGCTATCCCGTCCGAGTCCGGCAGTGGCATCCAGCACATGGGGGAGAGGCTGACCCTTGCGGATGCCCACAGCTTTAGCGAGGTCTTGAGATTTGCCGCCAGCTAGCCTGCGCAGTATCTCAGGACTGCCTATGTCACAACGTAAGATGGTGGGGCGTGCGTTTGTTTGGGTGTGATGGTGTAACTCGAGCCCAGCCTCAGTGACCATGAGCACAAATGGCTGGTGAGTATCACCTGTAATGAGAGGCTGCTCGAGCTGTCTCGCTACTTCCTCAGCACGCGCGCGCTGAGCCTCATCCAAATAACTAACGACGTAAGGTGCATGACTGCTATTAGCTGAAGGGTCATCTTGCAACATTTAGGTGTGAATCGTTGTGCCTTGTTGACCGTTTAAGGCGGCCTCGAGCGTATCTGGACTGCGCCCATCGGCAATGATAGCAAACGCAGCACCTTGCGCAAGGGTAGCGAGGGCAGCTTCAACTTTGGGAATCATGCCGCCCGCAATGCGCCCGTCGGCGATACGGGCGTGAATATCTGCGGCACTTAGCTCACGTAGGAGGCTCGAGCTATCACCTGGGTCATCTAACACACCTAGCACATCACTTAAAAAGACCACAGGCGCTGCCAGCGTGCCAGCGACTGCCCCCGCGACACTATCAGCATTGACATTCAAAATCCCCTCTGACGAACCCTCAGGTGCCGCTAAGCAGGCAATTACAGGCGTCAGCTGATGTTCGAGTAACACGTTGAGAAGGCTAGCGTTCACATGGGTTACCTCGCCAACAAAGCCCAAGTCGGCCAGTGTGCGCGCTTGTAAGACGTTGGCATCTCGCCCGGTTAAACCAATGGCGTTACCTAACGCTTGACTGAGCTGTTTGTTGAGGTGGGTAAGGGTTGCCTCAATAATGGGCAAGCTTGTTTCGTCGGTAACCCGTAGGCCGCGCACAAACTGACTTTGAACACCAGCTTTAGTAAGGGCTGCTTTGATAAACGGACCACCACCGTGAACCACAACTGGCGTGTACGTTTCTAAATTGCGAATGCGTGCTGCCATCTGCTGGCGCGTGTCTAAGTTGGTCATCACGCTGCCGCCGTATTTGATGACGAGTGGTGGACGCGAATTGGATTGAGTCATAACTATCCTCGTTTGCTAGTGTTGAGAGGTTAAGGTGAGTCTCGTAGCGTGAAATTGAGACACCAGCTTACAGAAACATCAGATTATGGAAAGATCAGGTTATGAAAGTATCAAATTGCAGAGAGATTAAGTGTGCAAATATCGTGTCATAGGCGTAGCTGGGTTACATTTTAACAAGTTGCGATCAAGAGACTCGAGGCGGTTTGGAGGCTACCAACATCTGCCATCAAAATATCTGTCTTCAAAATAGATACGAAAGATGTCTTGCTCGATGTCTTGCTCAATGAAGATGATTGTAAGAACCCGAACTCATATAACAGCTCACGCTAGCTTAACAATGTGAATCTTAATCTGCTTGCAGGCGTATTTAACGTGATAAGCTATAAAGGCTATGGACGCGCTGTTTGAGACGCTCCAACGCCATACTGGCTATCTGGGTAGTAATGACACAACGCGTCTTGCTGCTGCCTACACGTTGGCCGAAGAAGCCCACCGGGGTGTGCTGCGCAAGTCTGGCGAGCCGTTTATTAGCCATCCGGTAGCTGTTGCTAAAATTTTGGCAGAGATGAACATGGACGCCGACGCGCTCATCGCTGGCCTCTTGCACGATACAGTTGAAGATACCGACGTTACCTTTGAACAAATTGAAAGCGGCTTTGGGGATGTTGTTCGGCGCATTGTCGAAGGCGAAACCAAAATTAGCAAGTTGTCGGTGCGCGTTTACGAAGACGAACAATCTGAAAACTTGCGGCAGATGCTCCTCGCTATGGTCGGCGACGTCCGTATTATCCTGGTTAAATTGGCTGACCGCCTGCACAACATGCGTACCCTCGGCAGTATGCCGCCCCACAAACAGCTTAAAATTGCTCGCGAAACATTAGAGATTTTTGCACCTCTAGCTCACCGTTTGGGTATTAACCACATTAAAACGGAACTCGAGGAACTCAGTTTCAGCTACCTCGAGCCAGATATGTATGAGTCGTTGCGGCGGCGTGTGCGCACCCATCATGCTGAGCGTGAAGCCTACGTGGCCCGCTCCATGAGCCGCCTGGAAGAGCGCATGAATGCTGACGGGTTTGACGTTGACATTTCCGGTCGCAGCAAAAACCTCTACAGCGTGCACCGCAAAATGCAGCGCGACGGTAGGACCATCGACCAAATTTTTGACCTCATGGCCATTCGCATTACTATCGATGCCGAGGATGTCCAAGGTGAGGCGTTGTGTTACCGGCTTTTAGGGTTAGTCCACAGCTTGTGGACGCCTATTCCAGGGCGGTTTAAAGACTATATTGCAGCGCCTAAACACAATGGCTACCAGTCACTTCACACCACGGTGATTGGCTTTATGGGGCAACCTATCGAAGTGCAAATTCGCACCCGCACTATGCACGAAATTGCCGAATACGGTGTGGCCGCGCACTGGGCGTATAAACAGGGCTTGCAAGACGTGAAAGAAGTTGAAAAGCGGCTCGAGTGGATGAAGCAACTTTTAGAGGTTGACGACACCACTGAAACTGCGGGTGCGTTTGTCGAGACGGTCAAAGAAGACCTTTTGTCTGAACGTGTCTTTGTATTTACCCCTGCGGGTGATGTTATCAACTTGCCGCATGGTGCAACGCCGATTGACTTTGCCTATCACGTGCACACGCAAGTTGGGCACCGCTGTATTGGCGCGCGAGTTAACGGTGAAATTGTGCCGTTTGACTACGCACTCAACAACGGCGACCGGGTTGAGATCATCACCAACCGGTCTAACCAGTACGGGCCAAGTCCTGGCTGGTTACAACTTGCTACCACCCGCAGTGCCAAGCAGAAGATACGTCACTACTTCCGGCAAAAAGAGCGTGAGGGTATTTTGACGGCCAGTCGCCGGAGTCTCGAGCGGGCCTTGCGGCGCAAGCAGCTTCCTGTCAAAGAGTCGCTCACCCGGCCCAAGCTCGAGGACGCGGCCAAAACCCTCCTTATGTCGGACTCCGCAGATGACCTATTACTAGCCATTCACAGCAAGCGTTTAACCTTGCGACAAGTTATTGAAACCCTGTGCCCGCAAATACGCGACAAAAAACCTGACGGACGCCACAAAACGCCGCTTACCAGCAAGCAAAGTCGGGCTAGCATTTATCTAGATGACCTTGATGTGCCCTCCAAACTAGCTCAATGTTGTTCACCTGTGCGTGGTGATGAGGTAATTGGCTACATTACGCGGGGGCGGGGTGTGAGTGTCCACCGGCTGGATTGTCCCAACGCACGCAGGCTCATGCAAAAAGAAGCTGAGCGCATTGTGACGGTGCTGTGGGCAGCATCTGCCGATGAACTCTATCCGGTTGATTTTGAAATTGTTGGTGTGGACCGACCTGCCTTATTACAAGATATTTTGGCGGTGATTGCGCGCATGAACAAGTCCGCTATGCGCGTGACAGCAGGTGTACGCGACAATACCCAAGCGCAGATTCACTTTCGGGTTGATGTTAAAAATCAGCAGGAGATTGAGCACATTAAAGAAAGCGTGGGCAAAATTGATGATGTCACCCAGGTTTACCGTGCGCGGCCTGGACTCAAGACCTGATCATCATGGGCAGGAATAACAGCCCAACTAGGCTTCAGAGTGTTAGTAACGAGCCAAGGATGGCGAAAACTAAGTATCTTCTCGAGCAATAAGTGACTCTATACTTGAAATAGTTTGCTGGTTGTTTTCAAATAAAACGCCATGTAATCCAAAATCAACTGCAGCCTCGATGATGACTGTCACGTCATCAACAAAAATAATTTCATGTGGGGCTAATTTTAATCTTTGACATGTCAGCTCGTAAATTTTAGGGTCGGGTTTTGACACACCAACCTCATGAGAATAAATGATCAGGTCACAACTGTCTTCAAACCCATATTGCGCTTGTTCTTTCTCCCTCGCACCAACAAAACTGTTACTTAAAATAGCTGTTGTAAATTTGTGGCGTAAGTTTTTGAAGTAATCGTAGAGTTCTGTATTTAAGGATCCAAGGTATTCTGTCCATAAATCACCCATGAGTAACGCTACTTGTTCAGGAGATATACCCAAAACAGCAGCTGTTTGTTCATGAACTTGTTCAAGCGTGATTGTACCGATACTGCCTGCCCGCCATGTGTCATACATTTTTTCAC
>JBCCBI010000208.1:0-9467 GCA_039034155.1 Deinococcota bacterium
CTCACGCTAATCAACAAGGTGTAGCGTGCACCGTAAAGGAGTCTCGAGAGAATATCTCTACCAAATTCATCTGTTCCTAACAGGTAGATTTCATTCGGAGGTTGCCGTCGGTTGAGTAAACTCTGCTCGGCTGGGTCGTTCGGTGCAAGCCATGGTGCCGTTAGTGCCATCAAGATAAGTAAAAGCACAATAACCGCCCCCGCTAGTCCTAATTGATTCCGCCGAAATCGCTGCCATGCGTTAACTTGTTTATTAACTGTTGTCTCAGGCGCTGTTGCCGTCGTAGGTGATACTGCTGTTGCCATTATTGGTAACTCACCCTTGGGTCAATGAGCCCATATGACAAATCAACCAGCAAGTTCACCAGCACATAAATAAGCGCAAGTATTAACACAATGCCTTGCACCAGCACAAAATCTCGGTTGAAGATGGCAAACACCGTAAGCCGCCCCAGACCAGGCCAGGCAAAGACAGTTTCAGTCAGCACAGCCCCACCTAGCATTTGCCCGAGTTGTAAACCTAATGCGGTCACTACGGGAATAAGGGCGCTGCGCAAGGCGTGTTTGTAGAGGACAGTGCGACTGCTGATGCCTTTGGCTTTAGCGGTGCGAACGTAGTCTTCTTGCAGGACATCTAGCAGGCTCGAGCGCGTCAGTCTTGCCAAAATAGCTACTGACGGGAGTGCCAGCGTGGTTGCAGGCAAGACAAGATGCCGCCACGTATCGCGCCCGGCTACTGGAAACCAGCCAAGTTGTACGCTAAATACCACAATAAACACCAGTCCGGTCCAAAAAACAGGCATAGATAAACCTGCTAATGACAAAATGCGCACTAGCCCATCCAAAATCGAATTAGGCCGTGCAGCTGAAGCAACACCTAATGGGATGCCGACACCAACCGCAATGACCAGCGCAGCCCCTGCGAGTTGTAAGGTGGCTGGCAAGGTTTCCCCAATCACCTCATTCACTTGGCGGTTATCTTTAATCGAACGCCCTAAATCACCTTGTACAAGGTCACCAATATAGGCTACATAGCGCCGCCAAAAGGGTTGATCTAAGCCCAAAGCTGTGCGCGTTTCGGCAATGAGTTCTGCCGATGCAAATTCACCTAACATGAGCGCCACCGGGTCACCTGGAATCAGCTCAAAACTCAAACTGACAATCAAAATGACGCCTAGCGTAATTGGAATGGTTAACAAAAGCCGTTTGATGAGATAAACCAGCACGTTATCACCTAGTTTTGTATGGGTGAGGCTCGAGGCAGACTGCCAACATCATCGCCTGAATATTGACCGTGATGCTTGAGAAGATAAGTTTAGAGAAGTCGACATCAACACAACATCGAAACACTATTTTTGATGTCTTGTCACTTGATAGCCTAATTACATTGACATTAGTCAGATTTAGACGTAAACGAAACCATTAGTGATAAGTTTTTCGTTCAACTATCTGTATTTCGATGCCATCAACGTGATTTAGTATGTTTTTACAGCCGACGTCAATGTCGTAAACATCCTAAGAAAAAACAGGCTAGGCACGCGGCCTAGCCCATAACTTAGTAAGATGAAGCCTTACTCGCCACTTAACGTGATTGGGTAAAGGTCGAGGTTGTACTCAATTGGATGGGGCACAAACCCTTCTACATCAGCTGAGGTCACCATCACTTCAATGGTGTTGTAGAGGGGTAGTGCGGGCAAATCCTCAGCTAAAATCTCTTGCACTTCGGCATAAAAATCTTCGCGTTCAACCGTATCTACGCTGGCCCTAGCATCCGTGAGAAGCTCATCCACACGCTCGTTAGCGTAGCGCCATGAGTTCCAGCTATCCGGTGGTAATTGGTCAGAACGGTAGTTAGAAAACATGGTGTAGTCCGCGTCCGACGTGGTCGTAAGCCAACCAAAGCTAAACATGTGGTACTGCAAGTCAGGCTCACGCAGTTCGGTGAAGGTGGTTGCCCACTCAAAAATGTCTAGCTCGACGGTAATACCTACCTGACGCAAAAACTCTTGGAGAACTTCCGCAATTTCACGGTCTTTTAGGTAGCGCCCAGCCGCAGGCAACATCTGCAAGGTGAGCAGTTCACCGTCACGTTCCATAAGTCCGTCGCTATTTTGGGTGTAACCTGCTTCTTCTAATAGCGTAATGGCAGCGTCTGGGTCGTAAGGATAAAGCTCATTCAGGTTCATGTCGCTGTAGCCAAGCACACCGGGGGCAATGACGCTAGTGGGAATGGTGGCGGCATTTTCTAACACACCTTCAACCAATAGCGGCACGTTAACTGCGTGGGCAATGGCTTGGCGTACTAGCGCGTCGTCCATAGGTGGGAGGGCAAGGTTAAAGCCTAAGTAGAATACGCGAAGTCCAGTCGCAGAGTAAACGGTGAAGTCGGGGTTTTGCTCGAGCCCAGCCAAATCTGCCGGAGCGGGTTTTAAGACCATGTGCGCTTCACCAGATTGCAACGCCAACATGCGTGCGCCTTCTTCGGGCACCACCCGGAACACAACGCTGTTCAGCGACGGCCGGCCGCGCCAATAGTCGTCGTTTGCCTCGAGCACCACGCGGTCGTTAGTACGCCACTCAACAAACTTAAATGGACCTGTTCCCACCGGGTTACGCCCGTAGTCTTCACCAGACGCTTCAACGGCTGTTGGGCTTACTACGCCGGTGTAAATCATCGTTGTAGTTAAAAGGAGCGGCCCATACGCGCGTTCTGCCACAATGTCCACGGTGAAGTCGTCAACGACCTCCACACTAGCAACGGGACCAGCTAAGCTTTTCCAGCGTCCAGGCGGGTCAGCGTTGATGGCTCTGTCCCAGGTAAACTTGACAGCCTCAGCATTAAACGGCGTGCCGTCGTGAAACATGACGCCCTCGCGCAAGGTAAACCGCAACCGTTCAGGCGAGACAAACTCCCAGCTTGTTGCCAGTCGTGGCTCAATTTCCATGTCTGGCCCCAAGGTGATGAGGGGTTCGATGACGTTGCCGTAAACCCAAGCACCGGGTGCGGTGGTCTCGAGGTTAGCATCTAGCGAGACCGGGTCAGACGGGCGTACGATAACCAACTCTCCTTGCGCCATACTTATGCTGATTAGCAGACTGAGCAGACATGTAGTGATGTATAGTTTTACGTATTTCACAAATAAGCTCCTTTGTCTCGACCTGAAACCGTGTTCAAGGTGCGTAAGCTTAGTTTATCAAGATTTGCACGCATACGGTCAACTGTTGACCAAAATCTCATTTATCTGTGCTGATGTGGTGTCAAACTTCTACAGACTCACGCGGGACTAATGTGATACTGGCCGTGCAGATTTTACTACTTATACACTTTGAAGAAATAAATTACGTTTTCTAAGGTGTCAAACCTGAATAGACATGCGCTCCAATAATTAAGGCATGAGTCAAAAGATGCTGCTTTACAACATCACAACGCAGACAGGCGTACCTACCTCGAGCACCTCACCTGTCGGTCTCAACTGCCCTGTTTGCGCGTCACACCAAAAACTCACCAGACTGTCACTGTCTTGATTGGCAGCAATTAAGATAGTGCCACTGGGGTCAAAGTTAATCTCGCGTGGGGTTTGCCCGCCGCTAGAAATGACTTGAACAGGCTCGAGCCTCTTACTCACGCCATCAAACGCAAACACCGTCATGCTGTCGTGCCCGCGGTTTGAGGCGTAAACAAACTTCCCATTCGGATGCACACGGATAGCGGCGCAGGTATTCTCGACAGTTGTACCTTCTGGCAAAGTTGAGGTTGTTGATACAAGCTGTAAGTCAGGACCGTCTACCTTTACAACACTGACGCTCGAGCTGAGCTCGTTAATCACAAATACCAGAGGTTCACTAGGGTGAAACGCGAGATGCCTTGGGCCGCTGCCAGCAGGCATCTTAAGTGTAGCTAGCTCGCGTAGGCTACTATCACCTACTTGATATATCTTAAGTTCGTCTGTACCTAAATCTGTCACAAACAGGTGGCGGTTATCTTGGCTGAACGCAACCGCATGAGCGTGCGGGCCTTCTTGGCGTTCAGGGTTGACGCTCGAGCCCACATGCTGAATGGTGTTAACCCGCGCATCAATCTTGCCATCTTGGGTGAGGGTGTAAACCGTCACCGTACCACTACCATAATTGGCAACGCCCAAAACGCTATCTGTATCGTCCACCATCAAATGACAAGGTGCATCCCCGAACGACGGCTGCGTATTGAGGTGAGTAAGTGCTTCATCTTGAATTGAAAACGCACTTACAGATGGAGTTTCGTCATCATCTGCCTCAAGCTCATGAACAGCATAAAGACAAGTTTTTTGGCTGTTGAGTGCTAGATAAGATGGATTTGGATGACTAGGTATGACTTGAAGGATTTTCATTGCACCTGTAACAGGGTCAAGCTGACACCTGTAAATCCCGTGACCTCGAGCCATGCCCCCAAAAAAACGCCCAGTGTAACAGCCCACAAAAAAGTCTTGTGCCGTCTTTGTACGTGTCATCTTCAAAGGATAACGTACTCACTTTGTAGTCCGCACTCTTTTTGAAAACGAACACAGGATACTATCATTCGGTCAATCTCGAAAGCAAAAATAATCAAAAACGAAAATTCGCAATCATTTGCAAGCTCAACATACTTTGTTGATAGAGCTTTGTTGGAACGCTCTGATAACGGACGATATTGGATATCTAATGCTCATTGCTGAACGTGAAACTCAAATTATGACAGCGGTTAATCAAGCGGGCTCGGTTACGGTGCGTGACCTGGCAGACTTGTGTGGTGTTACGGAAGTGACGATTCGCCGCGATTTGCAGCGGCTCGAGCAGCAAGCTCGCCTTAAACGCACGCACGGTGGCGCTGTGAAAGCAAATTTAGCCTCGAATACTTTAGATACATCATCCCATGATGCCAGTGAACCCCAGCACGACGTTCGCAGTGACGCCCTCATTCTGGCACCCATTCAACACCGCGCTGCTCATGCGCTTAAAACTCGCGCGCTACGCAACGACATACCGCTGCTTGCAGAATCTGCAGCACAAGACGATGCCATTTATCTAGGCCCAGACAACTTTGCTGCCGCTGAACAGTTGGGACGCTGGACAGCATCACATTTAGAGACGTATTTTGATACTCCTCAAAAACTTGTCATGCTGGACATAAGCCAGGCCCTTCCCAACACCCAAGCGCGCAGTGCAGGGTTTTGTGTGGGCATTAAAGCAGGACTTGATGCTCTAGACATTGATGATAGGGCGCTCGAGCGCATTTCCATCGACGGTGGGGGGCTTTACAGCGAAAGCTACCAACGCGCCCATGACGCCCTCACGCTCCACCCGGACATAAATATTATTTTTGGCGTCAACGATGATTCTGTACTAGCCGGCTTACAAGCCTACAGCGATCTAGGGCGTGATCCACGCAGGCTCCTGGCAGTAAACGTTGGCGGCGAAGGTGACACCATTCTTGAGATATTAAATCGTGGTGGGTCTTTGCAAGCTACCATGGCGTTATTCCCTGAGCGCGTAGGGCAACTTGCCGTTAATACCATCATCAACCTGTGGGCGGGCATAACTGCCTTACCTGAGGTCATCACACCTCACGCGCTGCTCACAGCAGAAAGTCTAGCAGACTACTACGTTAAACCTGATAAGACCACTGCAAACTCTGATGTTACTGAACTAGCTGATAAACCTTCTCCACATCTGCGTCATTGGCAACTTTCCGAGGGTGCGTTTCCAAGGCTCGAGCTATCGCCTGAGCAACAAGAAATTGCCCGTGGCAAACGTATCTCATTCGTCATCCAGTACCGCACGCACGAGTGGTACGCCAGTCTAGCGGCTGCCATGCACGACTTCGCCCAAGCTTACGGCGTCGAAGCCGTTGCCATCGACGTTAACGACGACTTCAAAGCAGAAATTCGCGAACTTCGGCGTGTGATTGGCAAAGTTGCTGCCTCGCACGTCAAAGATGGCGACACCATCATGCTAGATGCTGGCTCAACCACCAAGAGCATGGCGCAGTTTTTGCACGACAAAAAGAACCTCACCGTGATTACAAATTCACTCGAGGTATTCAAAGAACTACAAACTAACACCAACATTGATCTCAAACTCACGGGCGGTGATTTTTACGCACCCGCACAATCATTTGTAGGGCGCGGCGCGCAACTCTTACTTGCTGAAGTCCGCCCAGATAAAGCTTTTTTGGTAGCCGCTGGAATCTCCCAAGATTTTGGCATTTCGTCCGTCAATGCCGCTGAAGCTGAAGTGCGCCGCAGCATGATGGCAGCTAGCAAAGAAGTGGTGTTACTCGCTGACCACACGGTTTTAGAATTTGACGCCAACGTGCGCGTTGGCGCGCTAACAGATGCCCACACCCTCATTACTGATGCCGGCGTGAAACCGTCACAACGGCTCGAGCTTCGTCAACTTGGACTCAACGTCATCGTGGCAGGTCAAGTCAATCCTTCTTAAAGACTCATAAGAAAGGGGGTTAATAGCCTCGGCACATGTTATTTACCAACAATCTCAACCTAGTTTAGATGTCTTCAGACGACAGCGCCTAGCACGTCGACGTCGATCTAAGTTCTTACGCAAAATTTCTTGTTGAACCCTTCAAAGGAGTTATTTGATTATGTTTCACAAGCCCGTTCGATATTTGGCAATTCTTTTACTCAGCACACTTATTCTCAGTAGCGCCAGCGCACAAGATGATGTCGTCACCTTGACCTTTTGGGACAATCAACAGTCAGAATCTGGCCTTAGTGAGTTCCAGCAAATCGCCATTGATGAATTTATGGCTGAAAACCCCAACATTCAAATTGAGGTTGTCACCGTGCCTTACCCTGAGTACCAGCAACGCCTCACACTGGCGGTACAAGGTGGCAACGCACCGGATATATCTACAGTTGACCAAATTTGGAACTCAGCCTTTGCGGTAGCTGGCGCAATTGTGCCCTTAGATGAATTTGCTGCCGAGTCTGACCTCGTTAGTGAAGATGCTTATTTTCCAGGTGCCTGGGAATCTGCTACGTGGAACGAGCAACTTTGGGGCGTGCCATTTAATGTGGACGTGTGGCAGTTTACCTATTACAACCAAGATTTATTTGACGCTGCTGGCATTGACCCAGCCAGTTTAGCGACTTGGGAAGGCCTCAGTGCCGCTGGGGAAGCGCTGACCGACCGTAGTGCTGGCGCGTTTGGGATTGGCTTATTTAGCCACAAAGGTGAAGACACCGTCGTGGTGATGAACTCGTTTATTTACTCAAATGGTGGGTCTGTTTTGCATAGTGACGGTACCTGCGCGCTTACCGAGCCAGAGGCAGTTGGTGCGCTCGAGTACCTTCAATCACTCCAAGACTATGCACCCGAAGGCATCTTAAACGCTAGCAGTGGCGACATGCGCGAACTCTTTTTGAACGGGTCGTTAGCAACTGAGTGGTGGCCAGCCTTAGAGCAACCTACCTTGCAAGACAGCGACATCAACTGGGGTTTTGTGAACGGTACCGCGCCAGAAGGCATGACCCCTGTTGGCACTTACGGCGGGTGGAACTTGGTGATTTACGACCAGTCCGAGAACAAAGAAGAAGCGTGGCAGTTTATTGAGTTTTTGACCCGCCCAGATGTAAACGGCCGTGTTGTTGACCTGATTCCAGCCAATATCGAAGCTGCAGATGCTTTTGTGAATGAAAACCGAGTTGGTGCTGAGGACATCCTCGCTCACCTCAACAATGCCCGTCCGCGCCCACTTTCGCCTAATTACTTGCAAATTGCCGATATTCAAATGGACATGATGCAAGCCATTTACAGCGGTACCACCGTGGCAGATGCTGCTGCTGCTGCCTGTGGGGATATCAACGGCCTCTGAGTGTTTAATTAATCTATTGATGCTGTATGAGGGGCTGCCAGTCTCTCATACACATTTTTGAAGACATCAAGCAAATTAAGTGAGGTTGGCTTCGGGTGGCTCGAGCTAGGTTCTGATGCTCACATCGTCACAGTTATTGATGCCCCATGTCTCAACATCACATTCCAGACCATTATCAGACAGTCACGCAACACAACACCTTATGAGGATGGAGTAAGCGGAATCATGCAGCTAGTAGATGACATCATCTCAACATATCTAATGCGGCAACGATGACAACCCAGTCGTTAGCTACGAAGCCCAACCAGCCTCGGAGGGCTCGAGGTCTAGGGAGCGGACGCAAGTTAGCACTTTTGTTTGTTGCACCGGCCGTATTACTCGTTGGGTTACTGATGTATTACCCGATGGTGCAAGCCTTTATTGAAAGTTTGCATGCTACGGCATTTCTAAGTCCTGAGCCTGAGTTTGTCGGCTTAGAACACTACCGCAACATGTTACGCGATGACACTTTTTGGCGCGTTATAGGCAATTCGGTGACGTGGACGCTAGCCGTGGTGATGTTTCAAAACCTACTGGGTCTAGCCAGCGCTGTCCTCCTCAACCAAAATTTGCCGGGGCAGGGTTTTGTTCGCACCTTGGTACTTTTGCCGTGGGTACTTCCAGGTGTGGTAACGGCACTTTTGTGGCGCTTTATGTACGACCCACAACTAGGGTTGGTGAACTCACTACTGTTAAGTAGCGGTCTGACTGACAGTGCCACAGGCTGGTTGGCAGAGCCTAACACCGCCATGGCCGCCGTCATCCTCGCTGCTGTCTGGAAAGGTTTTCCGTTTTCGATGGTGATTTTTTTAGCGGCGTTGCAGGGCGTTGATGAACAGCAGCTCGAGGCCGCCCAGCTAGACGGAGCAAATCCGTGGCAACGCTTTATTCACGTGACGATTCCTTCAATGAGTGCCATCATCCGCTTAAACTTGCTACTTACTACTATTTTTACCTTTAACTACTTCGACATGATTTGGGTGACAACGCGCGGCGGGCCGCTGGATAGAACTCACATTTTCCCCACGGAAATTTTTGAACTTGGCTTTGGGCAGGGGCGCTTTGGGGAAGCGGCTGCGTATGGCATCGTTTCCGTGTTACTGTTAGCGGCATTTGCCGTATTGTACTTGCGCGAGCTCACGCAGGACGCCTGATGACAACTTCGACGATGAAGATGCGACGCTCGAGCCCAACCTCTACCCGCCGGAAGCGCAGTCAACTTATCCTCACGCTCTTCCTACAAGCTGTCTTATTGCTCGTTGTGTTACTCCCATTTTTTTGGATGCTCAGCGTATCGCTTAAACCTGCTAGCGAACCTTTTGCCATTCCAGCACGCTTATGGCCAGAAAATCCAACGCTGATGAACTATCAAACGGCGTTTTATCCTGAATTTCGGCGCTACTTTTTGAATAGTACCCTTGTGTCTTTGGCGACAATGGCTATCTCCATCAGTGTGGGCTTACTCGCAGCTTATAGTTTCAGCCGTTTTCGCGTGCGCGGGTTCAAGGTTTTACTCGTTGCCATCATCTTGGCGCAAATGTTTCCAGTTGCCACCATGATTATTCCCATCTACAAAATTA
>JBCCBI010000209.1:0-9449 GCA_039034155.1 Deinococcota bacterium
CATCTTTTGAGCTAGAAATCATCATCTGATGCAAAACATTTATGTACAAAGTGAGCTTGCCACTAGCTAAACTACGCTTACAGGCATATCTCTTTCAGCACGTGACGAATGCCTACGTAACTAATGCCTATGAAAGCTGTAGAGCATCACATCAGCTTTTTCCAGTTTATGTGACGATTTTATGTGACGATAGGTGAGTTAACCTCATGTAAGCAGATAGCAGCCTTAATGGTTCACCGTTTAATGACTAACAAAGCTGTACCCAACGTTTTATCCAGAATCAGGAGCACGCCATGTTGAGCTTGACCCAACGCCTCCAACGACTTGAATCCCGACTTGATGAACTGACCTATTGGTTACGGCGTGACAGCCTTGCGTTAACCGCATGGACGTGCAATGACAAGCCACTTTCTTTGGGTAGCGCTTGGCCGCTTGCTCCCACGGCACAGCGCAACTTTGCTGAAGACGATCAAGTATGGCACTTTGCCCATCCGGCTATGACCATACCTGCTGAGTGGCAGATTGCTGAAACCCGCTTGGAACTTGACCTAGGTGGCGAAAGTCTGCTGTCGATTGATTACGCTGAGGATTCAGGTGTAACCCATACCGTGTCTTTAGGACACGATCCGCATCATCGCCGTTACGTGCTTACAGGTCGGCAGTTTGCCTTGCGCGCCCAAAGCGTGGCCCGTTGGCAATTTGGAGTGCCAAACCGCACACCTAGGCTTGCCCAAGCGCGCTTGATACGTTGGGAGGAGGGGCTCGAGCACTTTCACAGGTTGCTCGTGCTAGTTGCAGAAACAGTTCGCGAACTACCCGAGCACGAAATCACCCCCTACTTGCTCGACGCGGCTGAGCAAGCTCTAAATCAGGTTCCCTGGCCGAGCCACAGCCAGCAGTATTTGCAGCGCGTGTTTGAGAGCCCTAACATGCGCAGCATCTGGAACCGCCCTAACCTAACAGGTGAGGCTCGAGACAATTCCCCCGAACAGCTTGAAGACACGCCAGATTTACCTGATTTTTCAGGCGTAGCCCACGCAGCAACGTTCTCAGAACGGCACTCCCCAAGTGAAGCAAGTGCGCTAGACGATGACACTAGGCAGGCTATTCAGCGTGCCCACATGTGGCTTAAAACGCGACTTCAACACCTACAGACGCGCTACCCTGCCCAAGGTCAAATTTACCTAAGTGGTCACGCGCATATTGACTTAGTTTGGCTGTGGCCGTTAGAAGAAACAGCTCGCAAAACACAGCGCACCTTTGCAACGGCCTTACATTTATTAGAACGCTACCCTGAAGCCACCTTTAACCAATCTAGTGGGCAACTTTACACCCTAGTTGAGCAAGCTGATCCAACGCTGTTTAAGCAGATTTTGGAATTTATGAATGCGGGACATCAGATAGATGCTAGTGTTGCTTCTAGTGAGACTTCTGATGGTGCAACAGAGCAAGCTATCTCCACCTCACAAACACCACCCACCTCACGCTGGGAAGGCGTGGGCGGCATGTGGGTTGAACCAGATGCCAACATGCTTAGCGGCGAGTCCTTTGTACGCCAACTCTTGTACGGGCAGCGCTATTTTTATCAACGCACCGGGCACTACCACAATATCTGCTGGATGCCCGACACGTTCGGCTTTTCGCCAGGTCTGCCGCAACTGCTCAACGATGCCAATATCGACAACTTTTTTACGATGAAAGTCAACTGGTCAGAAACCAACACCTTTCCACACGACTTGTTTTGGTGGGAAGGGTTGGACGGCAGTCGCGTCCTAGCTCACACCTTTAACAACCCCGTGGGCGGTTACAACGGTGAACTTGGTCCTAGAGCGGCGCTGGCAACTTGGCAAAACTACCGTGGCAAGTACCATGTGCCGCAGACTTTACTGACCATTGGCTTTGGCGATGGCGGCGGCGGATTAACTGAGGAGATGCTCGAGCGCTACCGTGCCATGCAGGTCTTACCCGTCCTCCCTAAGTTGCGTTTTAGCACTGTCGCAGACTATTTTGACGAGGCCCGTCAACACCTTGCTGATGCTACTACATATTCAACTTTTGAATTTTCAACTTTTGAGCCCCCACCTAATGATTCATCTGATGGCACGTCATCAGATGAGGCAAGCTCACAAACAGGTAAAACACCAGCAGCCAGCTTGCACGGACAGCGCCCTCTACCTGTCTGGAACGGTGAGATGTACCTAGAACTTCACCGTGCAACGACTACTAGCCAAGCGCGCACCAAACGCTTGCACCGCCAAGCTGAGCACAGCCTCGTCATAGCAGAGGCACTTACCAGTTTTATCCTCTTGTTGGGGGAGGAAGCTGACCTCAACAGGCTTACCACAGATACCTCTCGAGCAACTTCTGTAGTTACGTTAGCATCTGAGTTATCTGAGGCACCCAACACATTAGCTGAGACCCAGCAACCGGCCTCACAATCTCTAGGGCTTCTTACGCCCTACTGGCAGCTTTTACTGCGCAATCAGTTTCATGACATTTTGCCGGGGTCATCTATTAATGAAGCGTATGTGCGCACCGAACGCGAACTTGCTGATGTTGTTGACGCAGCTAACACGCGCATTCGGGAAGCGCACAGCATCCTCGTAGGACAGTTGGTAAGACCGGGTAAAGAGGCAGCGCTGTTAGTTGTCAATCCAACTACCTCAACACAACCTTTACGCGTTGTTCTAGATGCGCCTTATCACGATAGCCAAACCACATCTGATGGACATATTCTCACTCGGCCACACACGCTTATGAGCTTTAGCAGCAACATCATCTTAAAAGGGAGCGCACCTGCACCTGTTTGGGTGAGTGAAACACACCTCGAGAACGACTATCTGCATGTAGATATTGCAGTAGATGGCAGCATTGCGCGCGTTAAAGACCGTTTGCGCGGGCGCGAGGTACTAGCTGGGCGCGGTAATCAGCTTTGGGCGTATGTTGACAAACCACGCCAGTGGGATGCGTGGGATGTGGATGCTGACTACCCGCTCGAGGGTCACGAAATTACCGACGTACAAAACATTGAGGTCATCGAAGAAGGCCCGCACCGCGTTGCCGTGGCCATCACCCGTGCGTTTAGAAGTAGCACCATTCGTCAAGAAATTCGCTTGTGGTCAAACTCGGCGCGGCTCGAGTTTCACACCAAACTAACTTGGCACGACCGCCGCTGGCTCCTTAAAGCCCACTTCCCTGTTAACGTACGCGCGCCTTATGCTCACGCTGAAACCGCCTTTGGCGTAATTGCCCGCCCTACGCACCGCAACACCCCCTGGCAAACAGCCCAGTTTGAAGTACCAGCTCACCGCTTTATTGACCTGTCGGAAGCAGGTTACGGGGTGGCGCTACTTAATAACGGGCGCTACGGGCATCATGTTCAAGGAAATGATATGGGCATCAGCTTGCTACGCGCCCCAACCCACCCCGACCCACTCGCAGACGAAGGCACACATAGTTTTACCTATGCTCTTTATCCTCACGAAGGAAGCTGGTTTGAAGGCGGCGTGTTGCGCGAAGCTGACAACCTCAATATGCCTTTAAGCGCACAGCAGGTCCAAGCCGATTTTGAAACCTCGTTACAGATGATTGAGCTTAAAGGACTGCCAGTTGCACTTGCAGCACTTAAACCTTTGGAGGATGGCGGCGGCTTGGTCTTGCGCTGCTATGAGCCTAGCGGCGCACGCGGCCGTGTTCACTTGCGGTTGCCCAGCAGCTGGCAGGCAAGCCATGAACTGGATGGGCTCGAGCGACCCCTCAAAGCCGTTGATGAAACTAGTTTCGACTTTACGCCGTTTCAAGTGCGCAGTTGGAAGCTTGTCCCAGAAGGTTAGCGTTCGCCAAACTCGTAAGCCTCAAACTGACGTTGGTACTGGGCCATCACTTGTGCCAATTTGTCATCTAAATCGCGCACCCAATCAGGATACTGTTGATGTGATGCCAAGCTGTCTCTGGTACGCTGCAGCTTTGCAAACATGACCAAGTTGTGAAAGCTCAGCATTAAAGGAAGCTGTATTAAATCGTCATCAGATAATGGTCGTACTTGGCGGTAGCCATCTACAAATGTTTGTAGTCTAGGATCACGTAAATCAACGTTGCTAGGATCATCCACAAACACATCGCGCAAGGCAAACGCAATATCAGCAACAAACCACATGTTGCAACAGTCGTCAAAATCTAAAAGCATAGGCTTGCCAGCTTGCCAGACGATATTGTCCAATTCAGCATCAAAGTGAATCAGACCGTAGGTTTCAGGCGTTATATCTAGCTTAGATAAACGTGTGGTGATGTCCTTAGCCACATCATGAACCAGCGTGTTGGTACGTGGCACACATGGCATTAACTCGTCAAGATACGTTTGCCAGTCAGGCCTGCCGTTGCCAGTAGGTGCAACTTGATGAACCTTAGCAACTGCTTCACCCCAAGCCTGAAGTTGATGCGGTTCTAGGTCAACTAGGTCGTATTGACTCCCTACCAATCACTCAAACACAACGCCATGAACATAGCTCTCAACTCCTAATAATGCATCAGCCGGGATGGTGACGACAAACTCACCTCGAGCTGTCGCCACAGGCTTGACGACGTTAAGACCTGCTGCCGTCAGCGTTTGTAACAGGATTACTTCAGCCTCGAGCTGCTCTCTACTGCGTTCTTCTGCGCTATTGAACCGTAAAAAGTAGGGCTTATCCGCTGCTGTGAAGCTAAACACAACATTGGCACTCGAGCGAAAGAATGTCAGATTATCAACCACTAGCGGTCAAGCTTGTAGCAAATTGTGAACAAGCTCGAGCGTCGGACCCTGCATCAAAATGCCACATGGTGTCAAGTTTCATCATGATGGTTTATATTATATTAACGTACGTTGTTAAATAAGACCGTCAACTAGCCTCATGTACTAAACTGGCGTAAAGGAAGTGGAGTAATGATGAAACAATCTTGTACATTACATAACAGGCTTTTTACATTAGTGTTGCTTACACTCATCTTTACAGCATGTACCAATACAAGTAAAAACGACTTACCAACTACAAATCACGTAGGAGAATATCATCCGCTCACGGAAGATTTTAGTCCTGAGATGCGCGAGCTTTTTGAAGAAGTGTATGCATCATTAGATGATTACGGTAAAGCACTCGTTGATTGCCGTCACCTACACTGGATACCCGGCAACTTTGTTAGAGCATCTCCGCTAGCTGGAACGAGAAGACGACCTGAAGACTGTCCAGACTCCCCTGATGATTTGAAGTAATGAAATAGTTAAAGTTCTCGAGCGGACTCTTCCTCACCGCCCGCGACGCTGCTCATAAGGCAAAAACGATCGCAATCGACAACAACACCTCACGAATCCAATCACTACCTGACAAGACGGGCAACAGCAAAAAGAAGACGTTAGTAAAACATATGTCTCACCTCAGCAAGTTGTCACGTCAACTCGTGAGCTAGCATAGTAGGCTTTAGGATATGACTGTAAGCTTTGGCGGCATTATTCTTTATGCAAAAAACGTGATGCAAACAGCGGAGTTTTATGAAACATATTTTAGGTTGGAGCGGCTCGAGCCACACAGCACTGACACAAACGCTATCGAACTCACCTCACCTACCAGCAATATGCGATTACTTATTCTGCAAGCTGCTAAATCCGTCAAACAAGGTCAAGCTTGCATTAAACTCGTGTTTTCTGTGGAGAATGTTAGTGCTTTTCGGGAGGTTTGCGAAGCCAAGGGGCTCAGCTTCGGACCAATTCACCAAGCAGAAGGCTACACTTTTGCTAATGCCAAAGACCCTAATGGGAACCGCGTGCAAATCTCGAGCCGTGCCTTTGCATTAGACTGATGCTGTCTTGAAAACTCTGAAAATCAAGCTATCTTAATAACAACTTACTGTGGATGTTGTGCTGCTTGATTATCAAAGCAAGTTCAAACTGGTTCAAGCGGACGTAGACAATTGAGTGAAGTCCTCACAGCGCCCCTTCAAATATCAACTTTAATTGCTAACTAGCCTTAGTCGCTTACGGCATCTGCCAAAATTGCAGCAAGTTGGCGCAACATATCGTTGTCAAGGGCTTCAGCAAGGCTAGCTGTTTCTTTCCTTAAACTCACCACGGCAGTTGTGGCAGCATCAACATCTCTTTCGTCAAGCGCTGTTAAAAGGCTGTCAAGGTCTGCAACAGTTGCTACTAACGCTGGGTCTTCTAACGCGCTTAGCTGAGTGATCCAGCCGTCAACAATAGCTGTTACAACAACCAAAGGTATGTTAGTAGCGCCGCCCTGAAGCACCGCAATCGTACCTTCTAGGGTCTGTCCTGCTGTAGATTGTCCACCATCTAACGCTTGCTCACCTTCGCTAGCCTCTTCTTGGGTTACATCCGCAGAATCCTCGTCTATAGATTGAGTCTCATCTACAGTTTCTTGTTCATTAGTTTCTTGTGTGATTGCTTCTTGTCCTGCGTTTGCTAAAAGTTCACCAAGCTGCCGCAGCATGTCCTTATCAACTACTTCGTCAACTGCTTCAGCAAGGCTAGCCGTTTCTTCGCTCAAGCTCATCATGGCAGCCGTGGCAGCGTCAACATTTCTTTCGTCAAGCGCTGTTAAGAGGCTGTTAAGGTCTTCAATAACAGGTGCTAACGCTGGGTCTTCTAGCATACTCAGTTGGGTAATCCAGCCTTCAATCAGAGCTGTGGCAACAACCAGAGGGATATGACTGGCACCTCCCTCGAGCGCCGCAATAGTCCCTTCTAAACTTTGCCCAGTGAGCGCAGCCGTTGATGTTACGTGGGTCATGTGTACTGAGGAGACCACATCAGTTAGTCTATCAACACTCTCAGCCCTGGCAACAACACTAATGAAGTCATTGCCAAACTGCGTTAGTCCAAACAAACTAGCAGCTAGCACCACAACAGTTATAAACCTCTTCATTATTTTTCCTCCTGAGAGTACATTGTCCACAAATTGGGCAATCATCATGCGCAAATGATTGAACGGCTACATCCAACTAGAAACAAGCTGAGTACCTCCAAGTTGAAAGGTGGGGGTTATGAAACTCAGCAGCGCCCATCCTTAACCGCTAACCGCTATCTGAAAACTGCGGTTTCCAGATAGGAGGTACTTATGTACAAAGTCAATATCACGACACTATCAAAAAGTGTCGTCGAATATATGACCAGACTGTTGATAATAATTCACCAATATTAATGCCTCGAGCTACAACCATCTGTTCATGTATAAAATAACGATGGCACTGTCATTAGCAGATGCCACCGTTAAAACTCATATTTAATTGAGATACCCAACTTTTACAACGTTCGAGCCAGAAATAGATTGGTGTTGCTTGTTATGTAGGCATGATGTGTATACATACTAAGCCACAGGCTTGTAACCGCGCACGATCGTCACGTTGATGCTCGCAAAACCGTTGCCGCCACTTTCTTGCTCGAGCGCGTTGATATCATCCCGCCAAGCCGTCAAGTCATCTTCTGTGATTTGTCCAGTCTCGAGCAGGGTATCTTCTAGATCATCAAGCTGCACAAAGTAGCTCGCCAAATCGTAGTCAGTAATAACCACAGGAAAAACTTGTACTTTAATATCATCTAGCCCCAGCATGTTGGCAAAACGAAAGAGCTGCCGGCCTGCAAAAGGGTTAGCAAACTGCGTGTTGCGGTGCTGCAAGAGCTTCCACCAGGTATCCTGTTGGCTACAGTCAAAGGCAATAGTACCTTGATCACTTTCGGCGAGTAGCATAAACCCACCAGGTTTTAGAACTCTAAACATTTCAGCCATAATGGGTTTAGGATCATCAAGGTGCTGAAGCATGCGGTCAACATGGCAAATATCGAAGCTGTTAGCCTCAAAGGGTAAAGTGTAGTCTTCAATGAGTAGGTGCTGCACCTGGTCAGCCACACCGGCCTCGAGCGCTTGCTGGTTAGCAAACTCAACCAAGGACTGTGAGCTTTCTACGCCTACAACCTCAACACCTTCGTGCTTAGCAAAGGCAATGGTATCATCACCTACGTCGCTACCTACGTCTAACACGCGCATACCTGGTTGTAAATCCAACATGGCATGGCAGTGCTTTTTTACATTTGCGTAAAGCTGGTTAATGAGATGTACAAATTCAGGATCGTTGTAACCATCTGGTCGTCGCGAAGCAATCATGCAGCCTCCTTGCAAGATTTAGTATAGCCGCTTCACTGTGTAAAAGATGGCGTTTTTATGTGCATACTGAGATTTGCTTATGTATCTCACCTTTGAAACGCCCCATCAACCCTTCTAAACCCTGTCTAAGACGTACTCAATCTTATTTTTATAGATATTGATTTTAGCCGATATGAGGAACGCTCGTGTTAGCTATATTTGATATTCATCATGATGAATGTTGTCAGGGCTTACAGATGGTGACGCTCTCGAGCCAAAGTCCCAGCAACAAAAAGTCCTAGCAACAAAAAGTCCTAGTAATACATAGGCTGCAACAGTACTTGTAGACATGCACATTGCACAAGTTGAGGTGGTAATTACGGAACCTTGATTCAATTGATGTTGTCGGACGCTAGACAATTCCCAATTAAAGCCAGTAGCACAGCTACCTTTTGACTTAAGTACCTCCTATCTGGAAACCGCAGTTTTCAGATAGCGGTTAAGGATTGGCGCTGCTGAGTTTCATAAACCCTACTTTTCAACTTGGAGGTACGTACATATAAACTTCAAATATGGCTTTGGACAGTCTCGCAATGGTCATCATGCCTTCTTGCTCAAAACTAAACGAGCGGTCACGGGAATCTCTAGTCATAATGACAAGTCCGTACAAAGGCTCACCTGTTAGTGAGGATACAAGCCCAGCATCGTGCCAGACACCGCGTAAACAGCCACTTTTAGACGCAACCCGCACACCTTGATTAGTATCAGCTAGTTCAGCATCTGTCGGCAAGTAACGCGCTAAAGCTTCAGTAAACTGCTGTTTATGAAGAATGTTTAGCGCAAGTTGGGTCATCTCATCTGACATAAGTTGACTTTGTTGCAATTTAACGAGGAGTGCCAACATGGCATTGGCACAAGTGGTGTTGCGCTCACCTTTGCGTTGCTCACGGTTTTGCTCCTCTTCAGACAGTTGGAGTTTACCCACTAGACGCGTTTTGGCTAGCCCTAACGACTGAATACGGCGGTTAATTGCCCGCACCCCCACGTGATCAATGAGCATGTTGGTAGCGGTATTGTCACTGACAATCATCATGAGGGTGACAAGGTCGCGGATGGAGAGCGCTAGACCTTCGCCCAGTGCGTGGAGCACCCCTGAACCACTAACTTGCTGGGTAGCTTCTAGGGTAATGCGCGTATCCAAATCGCACTCAGCCATGTCGCATTGACTGAGCACCTCGAGCATTACCGGAAGTTTAATAAGACTAGCTGCGTGCATGGCTGTTTCAGCGTTATAGCCTAGGTAGAGGTTATCTCTAAAAC
>JBCCBI010000210.1:0-9430 GCA_039034155.1 Deinococcota bacterium
CCGGCGGGAACGTCCGCGCCATAACCTCTGGCGGCTACACCTTTGACATGGCAGCCAATGGCGTTTTGCCCGCACCAGACACGCTGGCACTGTTTGATGACCTCGACCTGCTGCCTGAACCTGCTGCTGAAACAGCCAAACGTCGCTATTTGTTCAAAGATGGTGGCTTACACGCGCTACCGAGTAGCCCGCTGAGGTTTCTCACGTTCCCACTGCTACTACCCAGTGAAAAAATTCGGGCGCTGCTCGAGCCATTCCTTGCCAAAAAGTACAACGCCGAAGAAAGTATCTACGACTTTGTAAAACGGCATTTTGGAGAGGCAGTTGCAGATTTGTTTGCGGCCCCGTTGGTCTTAGGTGTTAGTGGGGGAGATGCAAAACTCACTAGCGTTGATGCTCTGTTCCCAAGGTTGCGGACGCTCGAGCAAACCCACACGAGCATCCTACGCGGCCTCATTGCCCAGCAACGCGCTGCGAAAAAAGGTGATAGTCCTGCTAGACGCCTTATGAGTTTGCCCGGCGGACTGGGCATACTAACTAAGACATTAGCAGAACGGCTCGAGGACGACATCCAAATAAATTCAGGTGTCCAGCACATCAATCGTGATGGTGATAGTTATCAACTCACGTTAGCATCGGGTGAGGTGATTAGCGCAAATCATCTTGTCGTGGCAACACCTGCTCACATCACGGCGGCGTTACTCGCCGATGTTGCTAAAGATGCTGCCACAATGCTCGCTAAGATTCCCTTTGTTGACATGCGCGTGATGGTGCTTGGCTACGACCGGGTGGACGTGCCGCATCCACTGGATGGGTTTGGCTTCTTAGTGCCAAGTGGTCAGCAAGTTGAGAGTTTAGGTGTGTTGTTTACCTCATCTTTGTTTGAAAATCGTGTGCCAGATGGCAAAGTCCTTTTGCGGGTTTTACTTGGTGGGCACCGTCAGCCGAATATCTGCGAGGTATCTGAGGAAGATGTTTTGAAGATCGTAAGACGTGACCTCGAGATTACAATGGGTATCACCGTGCAGCCGGAATTTGTTTACGACATCCGCTGGCCGAAAGGCATTGCTCAGTACACCTTGGGACATCGTAACCGCGTGAATGACATCATGGACAGCCTTCCTAGTAACCTTTACCTCACCGGAAACAGCTACTATGGCGTGAGTGTGAACGATACGATTAGTCAGGCTAAGACGCTTGCTGAGGTGTTGGCAGGGAGGCTCGAGCACGACATCACCCCGAGCTGTAGCGTAAACTAACCCTAATCATGATGTTGGCACTCAGATTTTTGATTTACGGCGGTGTGTGGTCAGTTGGGCTAGCTGTACTCAGTTTGCCTGTGACGCTACTGCCGCCTGTCCGACGCACCTTTCCCAGGGGTTGGCGGCGTGCTTGCAGCCTTTTGCTTGTGGGCTGTTTTGCAGCGGTGAGTGCGTTTGGAACGCTTTACCTGCGCCATCAACTTACGCCTAGGGTAACTGTGACTATTACCAGTGATCCGGTAGGAGCAGATGTTTACGTCGCTGGGCAGTGGCGTGGCACAACGCCGTTACAAGAAGACCTCCCGCAAGGGAGCACGCGGCGCTACGCGGTTGTAGGCGATCCACGTGACTATTTTCCCTTTGCAGACACAGTCACTGCCGAGCAAGATGCCAATGTAGCTGTGTGGCTCGAGCGCCTCAGCGACAGCGACCAAGACACCTTTTTGCGCCGCCCCCTGTTTAAGGGTGATACGTTTAGTATTGAAAGTGACTTAGTTCAAGTTGAGGATGACAGTCCGCCTGCTATTCGTGGCAGGTTGAGTAACTTTAGCAGCAACGATGTTCCTTATGTCATCGTGAGTTTTTTGCTATTTGATGCTGAAAATGAGCTAGTTGGTAGCACCTACGCCACGATTTATGACAGCTCTCACGGTAGCAACTTGAGGTTTGAAGCGCCTTTACCTGCAGATGTTGCTGCTAGCGGGGTAGTGCGTTACCGTCTGTTGAACATTGTGCCGCTCGTAGATGATGACAAAGCGCGGCGGGCGGTTACAACGCCATCAGCGGATGAATAACTAAGACATACAAGAATATTGCCGTGACTTTCTCAGACTACATCTACGATATTTTTACCCCGACTGCGATCGGCGTGTTATTTACGCTTGCATTGATTATTTCGTCACTTGGGCATCATGGTCCAAGGCGTTTTGGGCTTAACAAAAAATTAGCTGTGTGGCTTATTTGCCTCGGTGGTGTATTTCTAGGCAGTGTTTTTACATTATTGTGGTTGCCCTTAGGTTTAGGGAGTATTTTGCCGTTGCTATTTTGGAGCACAGTTACAGGTGTCACTGCCTTCAGAAAATTCAAGAACAATGCTTGGGAAGGTAAGCCCAGTGTCAAGCTAGAAGATGGTGGTTTATGGATGATGTTTTATTTGTGTGTGGGAAACGGGCTATTATTACGAAATCTTCTGGGTTTGCCTGCAGGTAGTGCGTCATCCGCAGAACTTGTCCTTAATGCGATGCTAGTGGCATTGCCAATGCTCGTTGTATTTATGCCTACAACATTCGCCTTGCTCACATTGGGAGTTGCCTATTGGGTGCTCGAGGTTCACGCATTTTCTGCAGTCGTAAAATTATCCGATGTTGTGGGTATAACTGTTCTCAATTGGCTAATGTCACATCTAGGTCAGGTACGTGTAAAGCCTGCGTTGTTTGTCGTTGCTGTGCCTATGTCTACGCTACTCATGTTTGTGATACCCCGTGGTGTTTTTTACGTAGCATTGAGACTTTCTGATTTTGGACGCTGGCTAACATCTACACTGTTCATACTCTACGCACATGTTTAGAGATTGGACGCTCTAACTGCATTCAAAATAGCTTCAGACACAACCTCTTGCACCACCACGCTAAGCGCTAAAAGCGGCACGGCTGGCACGTCACCTGTACTCAGCACAAAACAAGTATCACCATCGTGAGGCGTGTGGGACGGATAGGTGACATGGGCAATACCCACGTGAGCGCTGTCTGCCAGCATATGGGCGTCTCGTTTGGAAAGTTGGGCGTTGGTAGCTACCACAACAAGTGTCGTGTTACCGCCAAAAGGAAGTTGTGCAAAGTGTGTATAACGCGGGGTAGTGGCGGGTTGACCATCTTCATGACAGGCACCGGCAACAACCTCACCCGTACGTGTGTCAACAATGTCACCAAGTGGGTTGGCAACACAGAGTGCAGCAATGAAAGCATCACCTACTTGAACAAGTGCGTTTCCTAGACCGCCTCTGGCAGCTTTTCCTTTAGGTATGTACTTCCCACAAAAAGCACCGCGTCCAGCGCCTACAAGCCCGTTCTCAATAGGTTGAGTTGAGGCTTGCTGAGCAGCTTGGTAGCCAGATTGTTCAGTTGGGTGCTCTTTGGCTATGCTGAGGTCGTAAATTGCCGCAGCAGGCACAATGGGGATAGTTGTGTGCGGCGTTTTGAAGCCACGACCCTGCTCAGCTAAATAGCGCATGACACCGTGGGCAGTTGCCAGTCCAAACGCACTGCCGCCAGTAAGAGTGATGGCGTGAACCCGTTCGATGGTTTTGGCTGGCTCGAGCAGCGCTGTCTCCCGTGTACCCGGCGCGCCACCCCGCACCGAACCAGACGCAATACAGCCCCCTTCTGGACAAAGCACCACCGTGCAACCTGTGCCGTCCCCTTCCCAATGCCCTACCTGAATGCCTGCAATTGCTGTAATACTGGTATTTGCCATTATCAGACAAGAACTTTCATCATTTGCAATTGGCTAAGGGTTTCGTCTGTCATGCCAACCTTGTGAAACAAACCAGCTAAGGTCTCAGGAACGATGATGGACACCTTCCACGTTTTGTTTGGAAATTGGGCAAACAGTGTACGTAGTAGCTGCGTTGCATAACCTCGCCGCTGCTCAGCATGGTCAGTTATCAGCCCGCGAATGATAATTGTGTCTTGCTCAGGGTTGCTGATAATTGCTGCCGACGGCCCGCAGCGCCACGCTTGGTGTTCGGCCGAAACGTGGATGAGGCTTTCCCCGGAAAGCTGCCACGGGTAATCAAGTGGCATGTGGTTGATGATATTTCTAGCAACCTCGAGCGGATTAACGCGTTCTAACGTCACATCACCTACATCTTTTACTGCAGGCTTACTAACTGAAAACCCGATGAGCTTGCGCTGCTTTTCAAAACCAGCACCCTCATACAACTTTACCGCCGCCGTGTTTTGGCTAATGACCTCTAGCCACATGGCTCTTTCGCCACGGTCTTTGGCAGCTTGTACAAGCACGTCCACAAGGTACTTACCTAAGCCCTGTCCGCGCGCCTGAGGGGTTATCGCCAGCGCCGCCATCCGGCTTGCTTGACCGCGCCGTGACATGAGTCCTAAGCCTATAAACCTGTCACCTTCAAACACCAAACGGCTGGCAGATAGGCTAATTCCATCTTGTAAAAAAAGATTGGCAGCACTTGTGGCTGTGAACTTAAAGGGGATGACATAGCCTTCAAACGTTTGGTTGAGGTAACGGGCCAGTTCAGTCATGGTGGTGTCAACAAGAGAGGTTGTGTAGCGGCGCACGTAGTTAGTTTACCGGATGCCGTGGGACTTGCGGGGGAGATTGAGAGAGGGAATGAGGGCTGGCTCGAGCTAGCAAGATGCATATTTATCTGCATGATTGGTGTATGCAAACGTAAACGGTATGCTGAGTACTTCTTACGAGGCTCTGCTCGAGGCTGCCTCCGCCGTACCTAATTAGCGACACGAACAGAATTTTCCTGGAGGTACCCTCACCCCATGTTAGCTAAACGCATTATTCCTTGCCTAGATGTCCACAACGGGCGCACCACCCGTGGGCAACAGTTTGGTCGAGCTGAGCATGGTGAGCTTACTGATGTTGGCGACCCCGTTGCCTTGGCATTGCGTTACAACGCGCAAGGTGCGGACGAACTTGTCTTTTACGACATCACTGCTACTAGCGAGGGTCGTGCAGCTATGTTAGAGGTTATCTCCCGCAGTGCAGAGCAGTGTTTTATGCCCTTAACCGTTGGCGGCGGCGTTAAAACCTTAGCTGACTTTCGCACGCTGTTTTTAGCGGGTGCCGACAAGGTATCTATTAATTCAGGTGCAGTAAACGATCCCGAGATCGTCCGCCAAGCATCCGATCACTACGGCGCGCAAGCAGTTGTGCTCTCGATTGACGCCAAACGCCGCGAGGATGCTAGTGGCTGGGATGTCTATGTATCTGGCGGCCGCCGCAACACGGGGCTAGATTTACTGGCCTGGGCTGAACGCGGTCAAGAGCTAGGCGCTGGTGAAATTGTCCTAAATAGCATAGATGGCGACGGCATGAACACCGGCTACGACATTGAAGCCACCAAGGCGGTAGCACGTGCCGTAGATCTGCCTGTCATTGCGTCTGGCGGGGCGGGCAATCCCGAGCACATGCGCGCAGTCTTGGTTGAGGGCGAGGCGAGTGCCGCACTGGCAGCGGGCATCTTTCACCGAGGTGAATATACCGTTGGCGAGGTTAAAGATGAGCTTGCTAAAACGGGTTTACTGATGCGTCGGTTGTGAGTTTCACAAGACGCATTAAGAGGGTTAACGTCTAGCAAGAAGTGAGTTGGAAACACTGTAGAGGTCTCACAGACATGCAAAACGGTTACCAGCATTACTTCAAGAGAAATGCAATGGTGATGATAAGGTTTGCGTAAGCCTGACATAAATAGCTTTGTAAAATGAGACTATATGATGACGCTCGAGTTGAAAAGTGAGCTAAAAATTAGTCGGGTGTTTTGTGTTTTATTTCATCAAGGACGTGTTGCACCTGTGACCACTTGAGGTTACTGGTAATGCCACCCTTGGCTTGAAAACTAAAGGGATCGTCTTCTGTAAACCAAGCAAGGACAAGATCCCAAGTCATACGCTTTTTGCTGCTCAAACTACCGTAAAGTACAATTGATGCGCCGTAATCGTTATCAAAGCGGTAAATACGTTGTCGCCAAGAGTTAAATCTTGCAATAAGTGAGTTGATACTGGGGTCACCAAACGCGTGGCGAAAGAGTCTGTACTGTCCATTGTAGATGAGGTTACCCTCATGGCGATCACTAAGTTCAGAGATAATCAAAGCATCGTCCATAGGCCATTATAGTATAAATTGCCAGCTTTCTGTGAGAATATTAGAACGTGAGTTGGTTTACCTAAGATTCACCTTTTACTTAAAATCAGTACTTTCATCAACGTATTTCCAAGTGTTGAAATCTTGAGGCATTGATTTTGCAGGCATCATGCAAGGTATCTGAGTACATGAGTAGATTTTGAGAATGATGCATCACACCTAACGTTCAAGGAAGGTAATGCCAGATACGGTGAGGTGATTTTTAGTGCATTCGGCGCTGTGCTATGCGCTTGACTATGCTGCGTGCCTAAAGGAGTTTGATGTGAGTCAGCCACAAGCCTCGCCTGAGCCAGATATTAAGCTTGAATCAACACCCAAGCCTGAGCTAGATATTAAGTCTGAGTCAAAACCTAAACAAAGTATTAAAGCAGATGCTACACCTCTAGGACGTATGCCTGCTGAGTGGGCACGGCATCAAGCAACTTGGATTAGTTATCCGTTCGATAGTGGTATATGGCACGCTGAGACGTGGCCAGATTTGCTCGAGCACGTCCGTGATGAAGTCGCTCGGCTCATTGCCACCATCAGCCGCTATGAGCCTGTGGTGGTCAACGTACGTGACAAAGCAACTGAAGCAGACGCCCGTGCAAAACTAAGTGGACTATGCGATTTAAGTGCGGTCAAGTTTTTCCGAATGCCGCTAGATGATTCGTGGTTTCGAGATAACGGCCCCATTTTTATCTTGCGAGATAACGGCACACTCGCCTTAACCGATTGGCAATTTAATGCCTGGGGTAGAGCATTTCCGCAGTGGCAACGCGATAACGACGCCCCTAAGTTGGTGGCTCGCAATCTGAACCTCGAGCGGCTTAGTGCGCCTTTGGTGCTCGAGGGTGGTGCCATTGACGTCAACGGTAACGGCACCCTGCTCACGACAACATCTTGCCTGCTTAATGACAACCGCAATCTCAACCACAGCCAAACAGATATTGAGGCAATTCTAGCGCGCTATTTGGGAATAGATAAGGTGGTTTGGCTCGAGGGCGGACTCGTTGACGACGACACCGATGGCCACGTAGATACCATCGCCCGTTTTGCTAACGACCACACACTGGTATGTGCTACTGCCGATGAGCAAAGTCCGCACCATGAAACCTTAGCAGCTAACCTTGACATTTTGCAGACCTTTGCAGATAACCACAACCTCAACCTAGTTACCCTACCGCTACCACATACTCAACGTGTCATTGAGGGTAAGTTGATTCCGCAAAGTTATGCTAATTTTTACATTGGTAATGGCTTTGTTGTGGTGCCGCAATACGAAGACGCGCACGACGAAGACGCGCTTGCGTTACTTACACCGCTATTTCCAGGACGCAAGATGATTGGGCTTAGTGCGTGGCATTTGGTGGTTGGTGGCGGTGCGTTTCACTGTATCACTCAGCAACAACCGCTCCTTACAGCGCTGGAAGCTAACTAGCAGCTCGAGCAACCTGTCTTTCCTGTGACTCAGTTTCTAACTGGGCGTTTTCATGAGTGCCTCGAGCTGTGCAAAGCGTTTGGCATCATGTTGTGTGATGAGATGAAGGACCTCATAATGAGACTGGCCTAGGTCTTTACCTTTACAGTACTCGAGGTTCCAGTCGCGCAGCCGCATAAAGCAGCGCAAGCTTGCGTTGGCCATTAAAATATAGTGCTCTGGACGAGTCTCTTGAATAAGAACTTGCCAGTTGCTATGCCCAGCGAGTTTACTTTGGCGCAAACGGGCACCGTAAATGAGTTCTACATCAGCCAAGTGACCTAAAATAAGAACTACTTTGCCTAGACGCTGCTGGCTTAAGTCATCCGCGTGGGCTTGCCAGAGCGTGGTTAACTGGTCTGGCATGTCGATGAGTTGATGCAGCGTGGCGTTCACTCACGTGACCTTAAAGGGGGTTGAGGAGTCTCTAGTGTACTACCAAACTCGAGCCAGCCTGCTTGAGTAAGATAATCGAGCGCTTGCAGTAGGGTGCTTCGGGGGTAACCTATGGCTAGAAGCGCATTGAGACTCGGTGTGGTCGTCGCAGCTCTAAGGATATCTGCATACTTATCAGGACTGCCGTCACGCACACGTAGCCACTGAGCTTTGGGCGAAAAGCCTAGAGCCGTTAAGCGTTCCAAGGTATCCAAATAGGTCGCAATACTCATTAAAAGCTCGGAACCTGTTTTGTTGAGCGGTTGGGCTGTGACTGAGGTCACATCGTAAAAACTAAACTGACTGGCACCCCAAAGAATAATCTCGAGCAAGGCTTCAATACCGGTTTCACGCTGGGTTTCAATGCCTACAGCTTGACCTGTTTGAAAGGCAACCCAACCACGCCGCTGACTACTAATCCCTAGCCCCTCGAGCAGCAAGGTGCCACCTCGAGATAGCCTTTGTGCCATCTGCAGGACACTGAACAAATCTTCGCCCTCAACAATCCCACTCAGGGTCGCAGGTGTCGCATTTGTTAAAGCGTCGCGTTCATGCTGGCTGAGGCTTTGAAAGACCTGTAAAGGATAACGTTCAGGCACATGAGGACGCATAGCAAATAGCGCCTCACTGCCTGTTTTGGGGTGCTGCAAATAGTCATTGATAGTTGCTACAACTGCTGCCAACATAACGTGCTGTTGGTGATTCGCGTCAGTTGTGACTGCTGCACCTGCTAGAGGAATAGCTAAACCAGCTAGGCTAGGTTGCTTATGATGGGAGTCTTGTGTTTGTTGATTGCGTCTAGGTTTGTCAGCTAGGGTGCGCAGGGAGGTGCGTAGCGTTGTCAGGCTTGCTTTAGCTGCTTGTAAACGACGCGCCACAGCTAGCGCGAGATGTTCTAGGCGCTCAGCATCGCTGTGAAAGCAGCCTAATCTGTTAATGAGCCTAACATAACTTGTCTGTTCCGGTCCACCTGTAAGCGCTGGTGGAGTAGCTAAAAGTGTTTCCAATAAGTAGTAGCGCAGGTCATCAGCTAAGGCTGTTTCAGTCGTAAGTAGTTCAACAACTTTGACAAGCGCACGTATGACATCAAGGGTGTTCTCGAGCTGAACTGTAATCACCCGCTGCAAGGCTGGATCGTCACTTTCTTGATCGGCTTCTAGACCTAAGAGTCCGTAGCTAAATGTTGGGGTGTAGCACAAGGTAAGTTCTTCTCGAGGATTTAAGGGTACGTCCAAGGTTAAATTAGTAGCGCCGGTTAAATTAGTAGCGCCGTTGTAAGCATGGTAGGCATTGCTAAGAGAGTGACCATCCACATCAGCCTTACTAATATCAGCTTTACTACTATCAGCTTTACTACTATCAGCTTTAC
>JBCCBI010000211.1:0-9362 GCA_039034155.1 Deinococcota bacterium
GGTCCCATAGTCTTTTTTGGCGCTCAAAAGTAGTTTTGGTGTCAGCGGTACTCACCATTTTAATTTTGATGCGTGGACCTTCTTTTGCCACAGTGTATCCTCCTGATTAAAACTATCTATGACGTTATATCTGTTAAAACGTTACTATGACGTTTAGCGGTTACATCAGCGCACACGGGGCGCGTTACATGCTTGGTTAAAAATGTTTGAACGCTCGAGAAATTACAGACACGTTAAGTGATACGCGCCAAACATCAGTGCATAAATTGGGCCGGGAAAGACTAACAAAGTTGCGTCTGAACTCACACACAGATACTCATACACAATGTTGCTAAATCGTAGAACCCTACAAACGCACTATTCTAAGGGTTGGAGGCGTCTTCGTCAAGGTTGTGGCGAGCATTTCAACACATGTCACAGTTTACAAAAGACACAGGTGTTTGATACACTAGCGCCTAGGAACACACTTATACAAACCATAGTGCAAGAGCTTGCTGAGCGTGCTGTTAAGACGTTGAGGTTGCATTAGATGATTATGCTGGCATCTGTGTGATGCTCGAGGGTGTCAGTCTAAAGCCTGTTTTATTGAGGTCTTTAAGATCATCATCATCTCAACATGATTGCGTGCGGGCTTGCGCTATGCGACTACATCTAATTTGAAGTTGTGTTGCTGTGGAGGTTAATCATGAATAGATATATTAAAATTGCGCTTGCTGTGAGTATTATTTTTTTGTCTTTGGGAACAGCCCTAGCCCAATTTAGCGCCAGCAATCCAGAGTGTATTGCACCAGCAAACCCCGGTGGTGGTTGGGATTTAACCTGCCGGGCCATGACCCAAGCTATGACAGATAGTGGCGCGCTTGAAGACACTGTGCGCGTAACCAATATGCCTGGTGCAGGTGGCGCGGTGGCCTTTGCCAATGTTGTCACCCAACGCAACGACGACAACAGCTTAATCGTAGCTGCTAGCCCAGGTACAACTGCCCGCCTCGCGCAAAACCAGTACCCCGGCTTCACCGAAGATGACGTGCGCTGGCTTGGTGCACTCGGTGCTGACTTTGGACTCATTGCGGTGGCTGCAGATGCACCTTACCAAACGCTAGATGATCTGATGACAGCCCTTGCTGAAGACCCAGGTGCCATTAACTTTGGTGGCGGTAGCGGTGTGGGCGGCCAAGACCACATGAAAGTGCTTTTGCTTGCCCAAGCTGCGGGTATTGATCCCTTGGCAATTCGTTACACCTCGTTTGATGGCGGCGGTGAAGCTATGACATCTCTTTTGGGCGGGTTTATTGATGTCTTTCCTGGAGACGCAGCAGAAGCTAAGGGGCAACTTGAAGCTGGTGATATTCGTATTTTGGCAGTGCTTTCGCCAGAGCGTTTACCTGCGCCCTACGCCGATGTTGCTACCGCTAAAGAACTTGGTTACGACACCGAGTGGGTCATCTTCCGTGGCTTCTGGGGTCCTGGTGATATGAGTGACGAAGCATATGACTACTGGGTCAATGTACTTGACACGACAGCTGCCTCGCCAGAATGGGCTGAAGCTCGTGAGCAAGCTGGTCTCAGTGAATATGCTCTTACTGGTGAAGAGTTTGAAGCGTTTGCTAAGCAGCAAGTCCAAGACTTGCGCGAATTAAGCCAAGCGCTTGGCTTAATTGAGTAATTACATCTTGTAGCTTTCTAGCGAAGTTAACCACGTTGAGGATAGAGGGGTGACTCTCTATCCTTTTATTTAGTTGAGAGTATGCCCTAAAGGAGCTTATTAAACGATGTCTCTACAACAAGATAGAATTGTAGGCGTACTTCTGCTTGCTTTTTCCATTTGGTACGGAATTACAACCAGAGCTTACACAGTGGGCTTTGTAGATGACCCTATTGGTCCTAAAGCGTTTCCAATCATGCTGGCAATTTTGATGGGCCTTGTAAGCATCTATTTAATTGTGCAACCTGAGCTGGGGCAGTTGCCCTCATTAGCTGCTACAACTTGGCTACGTATGCTGGCAACCTTGGGCTGTTTTTTGCTCTATGCGCTAACCTTAAACTGGTTGGGCTTTGTGCTGGCAACTGCGTTGGTTGTCACCTTGCTCACGCAAATTTTTGAAGGGCCGTTGCTGCGTTCAGTTGTAGCTTCACTGGTGTTTAGCTTGGTGATGTATGGACTATTTGCAGGTTTGCTCGAGCTATCCCTCCCCACCGGGCAACTCATCCAGCAAATGCTAGGGCGCACCTAATGGAAACGCTAGGACTTTTGCTAGACGGCTTTCAAGTTGCCCTCCAGCCGCTCAATTTGTTACTGGCATTTGCGGGTGTGCTTATTGGCACCATTGTAGGTATGCTTCCTGGCATTGGCCCCATCAACGGTATTGCGGTGCTCATTCCAGTCACATTTGCGCTCAACTTGCCAGCAGCCTCAGCTTTGATTTTGTTTTCAGGAATTTACTATGGTGCGCAGTATGGCAATTCCATCAGCACTATTTTGATTAACGTGCCAGGCACGCCTGCGTCGGTCGTCACGGGCATAGACGGCTACGCGATGACCAAACAAGGACGGGCTGGCCCAGCGCTAGCCATGTCGGCAGTCGCCTCGTTTTTTGGCGGTACGGTCTCGGTGATTGCGCTCATGCTGTTTGCGCCGCTACTTGCTCAGTGGGCGATTCGGTTTGGGCCAGCTGAATACTTTGCACTCATGGTATTTGCACTCACGATGCTCTCGAGCCTCACCAGTAGCAGCTTCGCTAAAGCGCTTATTTCCACAGTTTTTGGGTTGATGCTGTCTACCGTAGGCTATGACCGCATTAGTGCGGTGCCGCGTTACACCTTTGGCAACATCCGCTTGCTCGATGGTATGGATTTTGTGGTCGTGACGATTGGCTTTTTTGCCATCAGTGAAATCATTGAGATTTTGGAGAAGTACGTTAAAAACCAAGACGTTGATACCCACGTAGGCCGTGTGCTCATCACCGTACAAGAGTTTACTAGCTCACTCTGGACGATGATTCGCGGGGCTGTGATTGGTTTTTTTGTGGGTGTACTACCTGGTGCAGGAAGTACCATTGCCACCTTTGTGACCTACGCAACCGAAAAGCGCTTTTTTGATGCCAAAGGTGAACTGGGTACAGGTGCTATTCGTGGGGTAGCCTCGCCTGAAGCAGCCAATAACGCCGCCGCCAACGGTGCGTTTATTCCACTGCTGACACTTGGTGTACCCGGTAGTGGCACAACGGCTATCATTTTAGGGGCGTTGTTGGGCTTAAATATCACGCCGGGACCGCTATTTATTCAAAATCAACCAGAGGTATTTTGGGGTTTGATTGCCAGCATGTACATTGGCAACATCATGTTGCTTGTGCTGAACTTGCCGTTAGTAGGCATGTTTGTGCGTATTTTGCAGGTACCGCAATGGTTTTTGTTACCGGCGGTAGCGGGCATCAGCTTTATTGCGGTGTATGCGGTGAATAACAGCGTGTTTGACCTTATTTTGATGACAATTTTTGGCGTGATTGGTTACGCTATGCGCAAAACAGGCTTTCCGCTTGCACCCGTTATTTTAGGGTTGGTGCTGGGGCCGCTCATGGAGAGTAACTTGCGGCGGGCGCTCAATTTAAGTCAAGGCGATTGGCGCTACTTGGTCTCGAGCCCCTTATCCATTGCGATTTGGGTGCTGGTGGTCGTGAGTTTGTTACTACCGTTTGTGATGGTGCGCATTCAGAAGCGGGTAACGTCCGTTAAAGATGAACCTGCTGAGAGCTAGCTTGTGGCACAACTAAGTTGGGTAACTACATTGTGTTGAGGGCTTTAGCGTTGAGCTCGAGTTCAGTGGCTTGATTTTGCAAGTATCGGTAAGCAGCTTTGTTACCAAAGATGGGGTTGAAAGGAGACAATCATGGCGATTCAACATAGACGTATGGGTAAGCACGGCGTACTGGTTAGCAATTTATGCTTAGGCACCATGAATTTTGGCTGGCACACGTCACAGGATGAGAGCTTCAAGATCATGGACCGTGCGCTCGAGCTGGGCATCAACTTTTTTGATACTGCTGATGTCTACGGTCGGCAAGCAGGTCAAGCTGGTGACACCGAAATCATTCTAGGTAACTGGTTTGCACTTGGTGAAGGACGGCGGGATGCCGTTGTTCTTGCCAGCAAGGTTTACAACCCTGTGACCCGCGAAGGCAATAAGCCTGAACCTAACACGGACACGCGTGTGCTGTCTGCAATGAAAATCAAAAAGCACTGCGAGGGTAGTCTGCAACGCTTGCAGACTGACTGGATTGATCTTTACCAGATTCACCATATCGACCGTGACTGCCCTTGGGATGAAACTTGGCAGGCGTTTGATAGCCTCATTCAACAGGGTAAAATTGTCTATGCAGGCTCGAGCAACTTTGCAGGTTGGGATATTGCGACCGCCTGTCAGGAGGCAGCAAAACGCGGCATGATGGGCATGGTGAGTGAGCAGAGCATTTACCACCTAAACAACCGCATGGTCGAGCTCGAGGTGATTCCTGCCTGCGAGCACTACGGCTTGGGCTTAATCCCTTGGAGTCCCTTGGGTGGCGGCCTATTAGGCGGTGCGCTCGGCAAGATAGAGGGTGGCCGCCGCATGAGTGACAACTTCATGGCGCAAGTCGAAAAAAACCGCGACAAGCTCGAGCGTTACGAAGCGCTGTGTAAAGAACTGGGCGAAGAACCCGCAGCCGTTGCACTGGCTTGGTTGTTACACAACCCGGTGGTGACCGCGCCAATTATTGGCCCTAGGACACTGGAGCAGCTCGAGAGCGCCGTTCGGGCAACAGAGATAAGCCTAGATGACAGCATACTGAGCAAGCTCGACCAGATTTTCCCAGGTCCTGGTGGGGCTGCGCCAAACGCTTACGCCTGGTAAACGTCATCTGGTAAACGTCACCTGTAACTGTAAAGTAAGGCTCGAGCCGGTTAGAACGAGGTATCTACTAGCTCGAGCCTTACTTCAAATGGTGTGTTTACGGTACTAGCATGATGCGCTGCCACTTCTGCGCGGTAGCAAACTAGACCTCGTCTTGTGATTTAACGTGTTCGAGCATACAAGCTTACAAACACTGCTCAAGTAACGCTCTCGTATTTTCCGCCGTCATCATGACAGGATTGCCGCCACAACTAGGGTCTTGTAACGCTTCCTCCGTAAGTAGCTCGAGATCGGGAGCCTCAACACCTAAGTCAGTGAGATTTTTAGGAATATTGAGTGATGCATTAAGCTCACCCACAAAGTCATAAAATCCATCAAACCCACCTTCAATGTTTAAGTAGTTCCCTAGCAAGATAATTTTGTCTTCAATTACCTCACGGTTAAACCGCAAAACAGGCTGCATCACTACCGCGTTAGTCGTGCCGTGGTGGGTGTTGTGGTGCGCTCCAATCGGGTGAGATAGCGCGTGAATGGCTCCCAAACCCTTTTGAAAGGCAACTGCACCCATGCCTGCTGCCGCCATCATATTGGCTCGAGCCTCGAGGTCATTAGGATCATCATAAGCGCGTTTTAGATACGTCTTGACCAAGCGCATTCCCTCGAGCGCAATCCCTTGACTCATCGGGTGAAAGTGTGGCGAGCAGTAGGCTTCTAAACAGTGCGCAAACGCATCTAACCCAGTGCCAGCAGTGATAGCTTTAGGCATTCCCACAGTGAGTTCAGGGTCGCAGATGACTTGGCTAGGCAGTACTTTAGGGTGGAAGATAATTTTTTTAACGTATGTTTCACTGTTGGTAATGACCGACGCCCGCCCGAGTTCTGAACCTGTGCCAGCAGTCGTCGGCACTGCTACAATCGGCGCAATGCTATCTGAATTAGCCCTCGTCCAGTAGTCGCCAACATCCTCAAAATCCCAAAGGGGACGCGTTTGCCCTGCCATAAACGCCACCATCTTGCCAAGGTCTAGGCCCGAGCCACCACCAAGTGCAATCACACCGTCGTGACCACCTGCGCGGTAAGCAGCCACGCCTTGCTCGACGTTGTGCTGGTTAGGGTTGGGGTCAACCTCAGCGAACATAGCCTCACCTAAACCTGCGTCTGTCATGAGGCTGCGAATGTTTCCTACCAGCGGCAAAGCTGCCAGTCCGCGGTCGGTTACTAAGAGTGGTTTGTGGATGTTGGCATCTGCACAGGCTTGGGTAAGTTCAGCAATTCTGCCTGCACCAAAACGGATGTTCGTTGGATAGCTCCAAGTAGTAGTTAAAGATGTCGTCACAAATGAAAGATACCTTTCGCGGAATCAGCTTTTTTTGAAGTGATATGACTTCGGTCGGGTGAGGTTATTGTAAGCAAGTGGTGAGAGACCTTCGCCACGTCCAGTGTTTTTACAACCTGTCCAACACAAGCCGGGGTCAACATAATCACAGCGGTTCATAAACACCGTGCCCGTTTCAATGCGCGCGCCAAGCCGCTCTGCACGATCAACATCCTGCGTCCACAAGGATGCTGTCAATCCAAACTCACTGTCGTTCATTAGGGCAATAGCCTCGTCATCTGAATTTACTTTCATAATGCCCACAACAGGTCCAAACGATTCAACCTGCATAACTTTCATGCTGTGGTTAACGTTAGCCAAAAGTTGGGGCATGAGGTAGTTGCCACCGTTTTCAGGAAAGTGTTTGGCATCAATTAGCGGGCGCGCCCCTTGGTTGATGGCGTCTTGAGTCTGGCGGCGCACCTCATCTGCAAAGCGTTGTTGCGCCATCGGTCCAAGAGTTGTATTGGGATCTAGCGGATTACCCAATTGATAGTTTTCAACCAGTGCAACGGCTTGGTTAATGAAATCATCGTAAAGGCTGCTAGTCACATAAATGCGCTCGATGCCGCAGCAACACTGACCCGAGTTAAACATGGCACCATCAATCACCGTGGCTACGGCAGCGTCTAGGTCGGCATCATCCATAACATAAGCAGGGTCTTTGCCACCTAGTTCGGTGCCAACACCGATAAACTGCCCGGCAGCAGCGCGTTCAATGGCTGCACCTGCGCCTACTGAACCTGTAAAGTTCACGAAATTGAAGGCTCGAGCCTCAATTAACTGTGACGTTGTCTCATGGTCAAGCACCAAATGCCGGAATATCTCTGGTGGCACGCCTGCCTCATGAAATGCTTGCTCAATGCGCTCACCGACTAGTAAGGTTTGGGCAGCGTGTTTGAGGAAAGTGGCATTCCCCGCGATAAGCGCCGGGGCAATTGTATTGATAGCCGTCATGTACGGGTAATTCCACGGGGCAATTACCAACACACTGCCGCAGGGTTCACGTTTAATTACTCGCAAAAAGGCGTCACTATCTTCCACAATCAATGGTTTGAGGCTATCTTTAGCAATACTTGTCATATAGCTACCGCGCTCATAGAAGCCGCTGTATTCGCCATCGTAGCGCACAGGTCGGCCCATTTGCCACGCTAGTTCAGTGACAATGTCAGGTAGTTGTCCTACGCGCTCTATACCTGCTAGCACAAGTTGACAACGCTCAGCTAGTGGACGGGTTGCCCAAGCTGCTTGTGCCTCTCGTCCTTCACGAATAATCTTAGAGGCTTGGTCATAAGTTAGGGCGGGGCGTTCAATATAGACGCTACCGTCAATGGGTGAGATGCATTGGATGAGTTTGGTTGCGGCCATCGTCATCAGCTTTGTTCCAAACCGCGCCGTAGTTCGTAGTCAGTCACGCGGGTATCAAAGTGTTCTTGCTCCCAGCGGGCGGCTCTGCTGTAGTGCTCAACAACTTCATCTCCCCAAGCCTCACGCAGCATGGCGGAGTTGTAGAACGTATCTGTGGCGGCACGTAAGTGGGTTGGGATGGTGGGCAAGTTGGCGGTCATGTAGGCATCACCTGAAGAAGCTGATGGTAGCTCGAGCTTCTGCTCAATGCCTGCAAGACCAGCTGCCAAATTTGCTGCCATCGCAATATAAGGATTCAAATCTGCCCCACCAATGCGGGTTTCAACGCGCACGCCGGGACTGTCTGTACCCACCACGCGGTAGCCTGCCGTGCGGTTGTCTAACGACCAGACAGCTTTAGTAGGTGCAAAGGTACCGGCTGCAAAACGCTTATAAGAATTTACAAACGGTGCCATGGCAAGGGTTATGTCGCTCGAGTAGTGCAGTAACCCTGCCAAGTAATGCTGCATCGTCATTGACATGCTGTGCGGCTGTGCCGGGTCGTAAAACACCGAGTTACCATACAGGTCTTGTAATGACTGGTGAATATGGCTTGATGACCCCGATGTGTCGCTGTGCCACTTGGCCATAAACGTGACCGACTTGCCATCTTGCAACGCCATTTCTTTAATACCCTGTTTGATGAGGCAATGGTTGTCAGCAGTGATGAGCGCGTCATCGTAGTAGACGTTAATTTCAGCTTGCCCAGCGGCGGCTTCGCCTTTGGTGTTTTCCACGCGGATACCCGCAGCGTGCAAATGATTGCGAATATTGCGCATCAAGCTTTCTTCTTTAGCCGTTTGAAATAGGTGATAATCTTCGTTGTAGGCGCTAATAGGCGTCGGGGTTTGGTAGTTGCTCGCGTGCAAGTCGGCGTAACTTTCGGTGAACACGAAGAACTCGAGTTCAGTTGCAACCGCCGTACTAAAGCCAAGTGCCCCCAAGCGTGCAAGTTGCTTTTTCAAAATACTTCTAGGGGCAATTGCAACTTCTTCGTGACTATGATGATCAATTACATCACACAGCACAAACGCTGTTCCCGGCGACCATGGTAAGCGTTTCAGCGTGTCTAGGTCAGGTTTCATCACGTAGTCGCCGTAACCTTTGGCCCAACTGGTTGAGCTGTAACCTTCCACACTATTCATCTCAAAATCTGTGGCGAGCAAATACTGACAGCAGTGGGTTTCTTCCCAAGCTTGGTCAACAAAAAACTCGGCGTGAAAGCGCTTGCCCATGAGTCGGCCCTGCATATCGGGAATGGCTGCAATCACAGTATCTACAAAGCCATTTTTGACGTCTTTTTTTAAATTTTCAAAGCTTAAATTGGGAGGCATCGTATCTCCTTTATCGACATGATGATTTTGCAAATTTAAAGAACAACTACAAGATTCAATGGAAACATTTGTAAATAATTTTCGGTTATCTTGAAAAATTAAAAGTAGCTAATATAATAAAATTTTGCGATGACTTTTCAGGATACTACTCTCAAAAATTACGCGCCCGCTAAAAATATTAACCTATAGCGCGGTGGTTGATACTTTCTCGAGGGCTTATTGGCATTGATATGACATGTTGATACACATAGAGTGGATCATTCTCTATGCTTACAAGCCTGTGGTAGTGGAAACACTAAATACAAATTTTTGCCCGAGCTGCGGCGGCGATCGCGTTGAAGAGGGCATGCGTCTCGAC
>JBCCBI010000212.1:0-9359 GCA_039034155.1 Deinococcota bacterium
CCATTCCATCAAGTGTGATGGTATACCATCCCACCTCACAACACCACGCACCCACGCGGAAAAAAAATTACAATCGAATACACAAGACGCACCCACACATTTCACGATTTAAGTGCCAACCTCGCCACCTTGTACGCTATGCGCCGAGCACTAGCTAAGCTAACTGAGGCAGGTAAGACCGTTCACGCACACCTGAGCACCCTCGAGCTTAGACAGCTTTACCTAGCGAGTGTCGCAACGACAATTAGTATGCCGGAAAGTGCCGACATCTTTTTAGGTGGTAGCGCGTTTGTGCAATCGTTTTACGGTAATGCGCTGGATAGATTAGGCTTCAAGTTTGACAAACTCGCCATTGCTGAGTACAAAAACGCCTATGACAACTTTGTCAGACCGTCCATGAGCGACGCTCAGCGGGAGCAGTACAGTGCGTTGCTTAAGAGTATTGAACAGCATATTGTGGGAACACTGGCAGAGGCTCGAGGTAGTTCGGAAGATACCGTGCGCGGCTGGTTACACGACGGCCTAGCTAGTGCTGAGGTTTTAGCTGAGCGCGGCGTCATCGACCAACTTGCCTACGACGATGAAGTGATTGACGATGACCATCACAAACTAGCGGGTATTGCGCGTGTACTACCTAAAAAGCGCTTAGCATTCAGTAAACGGGTGGCTGTGGTGAGCCTCGAGGGGTTCATCACCACCGGTAAAAGTCAACGCAGCCCCGTACCGCTACCTCTTTTTGGTGACACCAGCGCCGGGTCCGATACGCTTATCTCTACCCTGCGGCAAGTTGCTGAGGACGACAGCACAGCAGCCGTGGTGCTTTACGTAAATTCGGGCGGTGGCTCCGCGCTTGCTAGCGACTTAATTGGTCGTGCGGTTAGCAAACTGGGTAAGCCTGTCGTCGCCGTAATGGGACAGTTAGCAGCTAGTGGCGGCTACTACGTGCTCACCCATGCCGACCATGTTATGGCTGCACCCGTAACCGTAACTGGGTCCATTGGCGTCGTGGTCGGTAAATTTGTCTGGCAAGGGTTTAACGAACGCTACGACATTAACACCGAGGTTATTTCTGATGACCCTCATGCGACGCTCTTCAACAGTAACTTTAGCTTTAACGACGCTGAACGAGACTTGCTGATGCGCTCCATGGAGGCTACCTACGCACGTTTCACCAAGCGCGTGGCCGAAGGGCGCGGCCTAGACATCGAAACTGTGCGAGAAATTGCCAAAGGGCGCATTTGGACAGGTGAGGCAGCACTCGAGCGCGGCCTCGTTGATAGCCTTGGTGACGTGCAACGTGCTATTGCCAAAGCTAAAGAGCTAGCCGGCCTACCCAAGGGTGCTGCTGTCTACACAGCCTCACCAGCTAAGAGCTATCAATTTGCCAAAGCAGATGGTGCTACAACTGCACTAGCAATGATTCAGGGCTTGGGCAAACAACTCACCACACCGCAAACGTGGTTACTTGATCCCGAGTTAATTGGCATAGATAGTCAACTTCTTGGTCGTTAACAGCCTCAGGGTTATAGCTTCACGGGACAACCTCACCGCCTTGCCAGGTATCAGCTTCAAGTTCATAACGCGCTCTAATCTGAGGACGACCTAGTTTGAGGTAGTCAACGCGCGCGGGCTGCACGGCGATCAGGGCAAAGGTGGCAGGTGGGGTGGTTTGATGGGTCTCGAGCCTGTCGTATAGCTTCCCCAATGCCTCAACGTCACTATCAGCAGATGGTAAATCCTCTATGAGGTCAGCAAGGGGCGTGGCAGGCGCTGGCCCGAGCAACAACGCCCGCCCATCATGATTGAGCTTGTCCCACATCTTTTGACGACATGCCTGCCAAACATCACTTGCAAGATGTACAGCATCTGCCAAGATGATGCTACCTTGCAAGCGAAACTGCTCTTTAGTTTTGGACCAGTAGACATGTAACTCAGCAGTAGCTTGTTGCTCTAGAGATGTGTATTTGTGTGCGCGCGCATCCGTAAATAGATACGGCGCACCGTCATCAGCTAAGCCGCGCAGCACAACGGTGCGTACTTCGGGTAAACCTTCAGGCGATACCGTTGCCAGTTGTACGTAACGCTGCCGCGCGTTACGTAAAAAAGCTGTACGCCAGAGGGGCAACCAGGCAGGATATTGAGATGATTCTGTCAAAATTTAAGGCTAGAACACATCGCAAGCAATGCCATTGCGGTCGGGGTCAAGGCCGTGGCGGTCGCTAAAGGTGCCACCTGCTGCTTCAAATAAGGCTTGTGCTTCTGGCTGAGTGTCAAAGTCGGCACAGGTACGCAGCGGGTAAAACGGGTTGTAGCGGACGCTGCCGTGGACGGGGCGAGCGGTTTCTGGCAGGAGGCTCGAGCTATACCGCAGCGGCACCCGCACATACTGCGGCCCCAGCGCCGAACGATTAGTGATGTTAGCAGCGCTGCCACCTGCATAACTGACGGCATTAGGTACACCCCGCCCCAGCGTCACAGGTGCGTTGGTCAGCGCAATGGGTGATGTTTGTGTGTAACCTCTCGCAAGCACGCGACTGGCTCCATCAAACGAAGGTGAGGGTAAAGGTCCATGAGCTCCTGGTGGTACTAAACCGCCCATACCGAACCCAGACCCATCAAACTCACCCGGCACAATAAACTCCGGGCTGATGCTGTCATCAATAAGCCCATAAGGTGTCATCACTGGTGCTGAGTTTGGAGACATTGCAGGCACAGCAGCGGGGCGCATTGGCACCGTCATCATCTGGTTCATAGGTGTAACTGTTGGCATGACAGGTGTTGATGGCGTCATCATCGACGTTGTGGGCGCTGGCATCATAGGTGGTGGCGGTCTAAACAACATGTTTTGTGGACTTACCGAAAATTCACCTTGCACAATGAACTCTGGGCTGATGCCTTCAAAAGGACTCTCATAGGTTGTAACGACAAACGGAACTGTTAGGCCGGTCATGCCCTGACGTACAAATGCATTAGGATTCGCAAAGCTAGAGGGGTCGGGCATGGGCATTTCAATGGGCGCACTCATGGGGACATCCTGCAAGTTGACATTGGCGCTTGCGTAGTCAGCCGCCGTGTGGCCATCGTGATTGCGCAGCGTTGGGTCAGCGCCAAGTTGCAATAACCGCCGGGCGACGTCTGGATTGCTATTGTCTCTGGCAGCATACATAAGTGCCGTCCAGCCTTCGCTCGTTTGGCTGTTAATGTGTGCGCCAGCATCAACCAGTGCGTTAATCACATTCGGGTCAGGATTGTTGGCGGCTGCGTACATCAGTGGCGTCTGCCCAAATGCATCAGTTGCATTGACCGTAGGCGCTTGTACCGCTGCTAACTCTTGCGGTGTGCCTGAACTTACGAGTTGAAAGATAGTCTGCGCATGGGCTGCACTAAATAAACTTACAACAGTCACAAGGGTTATGACGACTAAATGGCTTTGCTGAACCCATCTTCCAAAACGTCTTGTTTCAAAAAATCTTGGATGGTGTCTAGCATTACCTCTAATTGTTTGCAAACAATATGATGTCGAGGTAGGTGTGATCATGGTTACGCCTCCTAGACTCGAGCCCTCACCCATTCTAGGCGATTTTTCACATCTGCGTGTGGGGTTGCGTGTGCAAAACATCACAAGCCCACTATCAGCTCATCATTCAGGATTGCTTTAGACTCGTGTACACCGCAAGACACACTGCAATATCCAACCTTGCTAGCGTTTACGATGATGGAGTTAGCTACATGTACCAGAAGTGTGTACAGAAGCTCTATTTACCCTCAATTTTCTGCGCAACCGCGCTAGTTAAGGATACTTTATGCGTTATCTAATCGTTCTTTTAGTTGTTTTAGCAAGCACTAGCCTCGCCCAAGTTTGCCCAGCACCCACCGGCGACCCTCTCAACGTAGGCGTGTTACCCGTGCTCAACGCCCTCCCCACCTACATTGCTGCTCAAGAAGGTTTGTACGAGCAATACGGTGTCAATGTCAATCTGGTTGAAGTGAACAGCGCCAGAGACCGCACTATTGCCATGCAAGCGGGTCAGTTAGACGTCGGTAACAGTGACGTTGTTGCTCACGTGCTGCAAGTTGCCAGCGGGCAAGACGTAAAAATTGTCCGTCATGATAGTTTTACAGCAGATTTTCGCTTTTTCTCTATTGTGGCGGGGGCAGCTAGTGGCATCACTACGGTAGATGAGCTGATTAGCGCGCTCGAGGACGACAGCGCTCAAATTGCCATCTCCCAAAGCACGCTAATTGAGTACCTTGCTACTGCCATGTTGCAGCAAGCGGGCTACGAACCAGAAGCGGATGACTACACAGAAGTGGCGGCCATTCCCCTGCGGCTCGAGCTGCTGGCTCAAGGTCAAGTGGCTGCAGCCCTACTTCCTGAACCGCTCACTACACTTGCAACAGGTCTGCAAGGTGGCACGGCTCTGCTAGATGACAGCGCGCTCGAGTTTGTACCCGTTGCCCTCACCGTGAATCAAAATGTCATTGACGAACGCCCTGGTGATGTGTGCGCTTACTTGCGTGCCTACGACGATGCTGTAGAACTTATTAACACTGACCCAGAAGCCTACCGCCAAAACAACGTGCGCGTGCCTGACCCTGTTCGTGCCACCTACGCCATTCCTCAATTTGCCGAGTTTCGCGTACCCAGTGAAGCAGATATTACCGAGGTAACTGACTGGATGCTCGAGGTCGGTATGATTGATAGTACGCCAAGTTATGACGCGTTGGTTGACGGTCAGTTTGTAATTGATGGCGAGTAAGTAAAGTGAATGAGGCTCGAGAGTCTTGGTGATGGTTTACGTGTGCGTCTCGAGCTTTTCAAGCATAAACCGTCACATTTGCTGGCAACAAAATAACCTCAACCTCACCGTGACCAGCTTTGAGCACATCAACACATACTTCCTAAGTCGAATGTTAACCCAATAAATTCATGACTAGCGCTACCCTCAATCACCCTCATATAGCATCACCCTCAACAACACTTGAGTCCCACCAAGATGGGACCATCCTGCAATTTTGTGATGTTGACTTTGCCTATGCTGGTACGCCTATCCTCGAAGGATTTAACTGGCAACTCGAGGCAGGACAAATGTGGATGGTGCTAGGTCCCTCTGGTATTGGTAAAACAACGCTACTGTACTTGATTGCCGGGCTTAGAAAAGCACAAGTAGGGCAGGTGATGGTGGAGGGAGAGGTTATCTCCAAACCACCTAGCAACATCGGTTTAATGTTGCAAGATTATGGACTACTCCCTTGGTACAAAGTTGAGGCGAACGTGGCACTGGGCTTGCGGTTACGGGGCGTAGCTAGGCGTGAACGGGTACAGCAAGCACGGGCGTGGCTCGAGGCACTTGACATTGCTCACCTCGCGCACCGCTACCCCTTGCAACTTTCTGGTGGCCAGCGGCAGCGCGTTGCCCTCGCACGGTTGCTTGTTCTCAACCCCAGCATCATGCTATTGGATGAGCCCTTGTCGGCACTCGATGAACTGACTCGAGAACGTTTGCAACAACAACTTTTCAACCTCACCCGCCGTTCTGATGGTGGTCAAGATAATACTCACCAGCGTACAACGGTGATGGTCACGCACAATATTGAAGAAGCCGTGTTACTTAGCACGCACGTTTTGGTGATTCCAGAAGCCACGCCTATTAACAAGGTGACGGTACTTACCAGCCCTTTTGCTGAGCACACAAACTTACCAAGGCGAGATGAGCCTGCGTTTTTAGCCTTCAGTAGCAAACTGCGTCAACTTGTGGGGCTAACCTAGATGGCGCTTGCAGCGTCAACAACTACAACTCAATCATCGTCAACATGGTCGCGCGTGCTTACCTTGAGTTTGCAGTTAATTGGCTTGGTCCTTGTGTGGCACGTTGCCGCCGTGCAACTGGAGCGCCCCTTTTTACCGCCACCCACCGACGTCTTCATCACCTTTTTGCGTGAACTTGTCGGCGATACAAGTTGGCAGGCATTATCTGAGATAACATCACCAGCAGCTTTCGGGCAAGCACTTGTAAACACCCCACCTAGCGGACGTTTATTGTCAGATACGTGGGCGAGTTTGCAGCGCATTGCTATCAGCACGTTTTGGGGAACGGTCATCGCCGCGCCATTAGCCATTGCAGCGGCTGCCAATCGCACACTAGACAGGCTCATCTCGCCGCTCATCACGCTACTGTATCCTGCACCTAAAATTGTTTACTTGCCCATCGTTATCTTCTTTTTTGGTTTGGGCGATCCGTCGATTATCTTTTTGATTAGCTTGATTATCTTTTTTCAGATTTATGTCATCATCCGCGATAGCGCCGCGCAAGTGCCTACGCAAACGCTTGACTCCATGTACGCACTTGGTGCTAGCCGCTGGCAAACCTTATTACACGTTTACTTACCTGTGAGCTTACCAGCGGTGATGACAGCACTCAAAATCAGTATTGGAACGGCTATTGCAGTGTTATTTATTGCCGAATCGCTAGGAAATACCGACGGGCTTGGCTATTACATCAACTCTCTACAACTCAACCGTTTTGCCTATACCAAAGTGTATGCGGGAATCGTGGCGATTAGTTTGTTGGGATCGGTGTTGTTTGGAGTATTGACGTGGCTCGAGCACCTCAGCAAACGCTGGCAACGCCCCAGTTGATTTTAGATGTATTGATAACCTTCACTGGCACGCAAATTGAGCACCACACCAGCCTCACCTACAAACTGCCGCATGATGACCTCACACTGGGTGGTCATGACCTCACCTAAACAAATTGCTGCCAAAGTTGGTCCCGCGCCGGACAAATAGACAGCAAGTGCACCAGCATCCCACAACTGCTGACGACAACTTGCCAGGTTAGGGATGAGTTTTTCACGGTAGGGTTCATGCAACACATCTTGCGACGCCACCCGCAAAAGTTCAGGTTTATTTTGCGCCACTGCCAAACTCCACAGCGCCGTGCGGCTGCTGGTAAACACCACATCACTGCGGGAGTAAGCTTCTGGTAAGACAGACCTTGACTCACTGGTGAGAAGTTCAAAGTCCGGCACCGCAAACACAAGTTGCCAGTCTTCTGGTAATGGCAAGTACTCACATAAATACATCATGGGATCTGCTTCATTTGCTCGATAACCTGCTGATAGCGTAAACCCACCAAATACCGCTGGCGCAACATTGTCCGGATGACCTTCTAAGCGTGCTGCCAACTGAAACACACCCGTGCGCCCCAAAGGTTCCCCCAAGTGTTTGTCAGCAAGTGCCGCGCCTGCAACTAATGCAGCAGATGATGAGCCCAATCCACGCGCCAGTGGTATGGCATTCCGCACCTCGAAGGTAACACTTGGTGCGTCCTTACCAAGGCTCTCATAAACCTTGCGAAAGCCTTCATGGATGAGGTTGTCAGGGGTATCTGGTAAGTCGCGGTTAGCCTGCCCTGATGAATCTGTACCGTGATAATAAAAATGATCGTCTTCGCTCAAGGTCATCGTCACGTCACAATAAAGGGACACAGCCAGCCCCAACGCATCAAAGCCGGGACCGAGGTTGGCACTGGTAGCGGGTACACGGACAGCACGCATCAAGCAGGCAGATTACCACAAAATAATACAAACATGAGGCGTTTTATTTGGGTCGTTTGGGTGTGAGTTGCGCCATTACCTGTGGCAAACTCTCAATCACATCACTTGGCAGCGCGCCCACACCTTTTACATATCCCGCACGCTTGCCAGCTCGCCCATGTATGTAAACACCCGCACACACGCAGTCAAACAAACTCACACCATTCGGCGGCTGCGCCCACGCTGCAAGTAGCGCGCCCAACACACCCGCGAGTACATCCCCCGATCCACCCGTCGCCATACCCACGTGACCTTCTGTGCTGATGGCAAGTTGATGTTCTTCTAAACCATTTTGTTGAGTGATGCTTGCAATCACCGTCGTGGCACCTTTGAGGACAATCACTGCACTCGTTTGCATTGACAAGGTGATGGCGGCATCCAGCAGATCATCCACCACAGCGGCTGTACTGACGCCCAACAACCGTGCAGCCTCACCAAGATGTGGTGTCAGAACGGTTACTTGATGCTGCTTATGCCGTGCTCTAAGCGCTTCCTGCCAAGCTTCACCACCTGTCAAGGCACTTGCGTCTAGCACTAACGGACCTGACGCATGTTGGATAAGCTCAGGAAGGTGCGCTTCTGCTTGTGCATCTAGTCCGGGACCAATCACTGTGGTACCTGCGCGTTTATCTGGAAGATCGCGCAGCGTGGCTACAGGCTCAATCTGCCAATCAAGAGGTTCCAACACCACTTCTGGCCACAACCCCGCGTGAGATGTTTCAGCTGCCAACGTCACCAACCCCGCACCAGTTCGTAGTGCTGCGTGACAAGCTAACGCCGCTGCACCCAAATACCGCGCTGAACCTGCCACCACTAACACGGTGCCAGCAGTGTACTTGTGAGCATCTGGCGCACGTGGCCGCAAACTTTGCATGACGAGGTCATCATCTAGCAAGATGATGTTAGCGCTGTGAGCGTCCAGTACATCTGCGGGCAAGCCGATGTCAGCAATAACTTGCTCACCAAAGGCTGCCCTTGCAGGGTAAAGGGCGCTCGCCAGTTTGGCACCCGCCAGTTGCACGGTGAGGTTGGCACGCACATGCGGCCCCAAAACTCGTCCTGTGTCTGCGCTAATACCGCTAGGTACATCCACACTGACCACAGGATGCCCTGCGTCGTTAAGGAAGGTGACAATCTCTGCTAACTCACCTTCTAATGCGCGGTTTAAGCCACTACCAAACAGAGCATCAACCACCACGCAGCCAGAGATCAGCGTAGCGTTTAAGCTGTCTAAAGTTAACGTTTCACAGGGCACGCTGAGGACACACGCGCGGCGCATAGTGCCGGTGTCGTTACCAAGGAGCACGTAGTCATTTGTCGCGAGTTCTAGCACGCGCACGCATAAGCCCATTTGCGCCAAATAACGAGCAGCACCGTAGCCATCCCCGCCGTTGTTGCCTTTGCCGCAGAGCGCCAACACGTGCGTGCAACCGTTGCGTTCAGCAAACGCTTGGGTGTGCTCAGCGACCTGTCTGGCAGCAGCATCCATGAGAAGTAAGGAGGCAATACCTGCCTGAATCGCAGTTTGGTCAGCAGCGCGCATGTCAGCAGCGCGGAAGAGATTCATGGGGGTATCGTAACGTGGATAGGTGAAAGAGGTTGAGAGTTAGATGCTGAAATACTTTTTAGGACTTACGCACGAGGTAAGGAAATGAAACGATAGGGAATGGATTACAGCAACCACCGTTTGGCATACTGCGAGTTTTTGCTGAGTAGTCAGCTGAACTATACGCAGACATATTTTGCTGAGCATCATGAAG
>JBCCBI010000213.1:0-9248 GCA_039034155.1 Deinococcota bacterium
CATACCCTGACTTTCACACTGCCTGCTATGGAATGTCGCTTCATCAGAAGACCATAGGAGTAGTAAGTGAGTATATGTGACTTAAGAGAGACGCTTGCCATATCAGCAACCTGTACATGTTCAAAGTATATACTGAGCCTAAATAGGTGATTCCTATGACTTTGCACATCTTATTCTAACCCTTACCTTTTATCTGTTCCATGACAACCTGGATGTAAAGCTATGATCTTAAAGAAACTTACCGAAAAGACAACCATCGTGACAAGTCGGGATTTACTATATTTTATGAGCTATGAGGGACAAATGCTTGTAGGTCTGAAGGAAAATGATAAACGGGATGTTTTTGTTGTCTTTACGATTTGATGTATTATGACTTAGCCAAAATTTGCACGAGCTTTTCTATACTTTAAAAGTAAAGGTGAGGCACATCTTTTGATAGATAAATTGAAAGTGAAATCTAGTAAAGGTATAAGCAAAGGATTCGCACTATATGAATCGCAATATAGGCGTTTGATAGACCTTTCTAAAGAGCAGGTTGAGAAAGAGATATTTGAAGACAGCTATGTTGAAAAATACAAAATTGCATATGAAAACGGCGTGGTAGCTGAAACAAGTTCAATTGATGAGGTACTAGAGCAAGAAAATTTCGGACAGGCAAGTATTGTCTCTTTGCAGGCAACAATTGGTAACAACATAAATGATGATCAGCCGCCAAAGATTTTGCTGTCCTTTGATAGTGACAATTCAAAAAAAGGCTCTCCTATTTTTTACAGCATAGATGGTAGTTCACGTGATTGGGTGTTTGTCACTTCATCTTTGATAGAAGAGAGAATTGCAAGCATTACAATGCCTCAATGGACTCTCTTGAAAATAAAGCCAAATGGCTACATGTCTATAATTTTGCTCAGCTTGATTTTAACAACCTTTCTCGTGCAAACAAATACTTTCTCATCTTGGTTGTATTCAAGCCTCGGTTTAAGTCAAGAGATAATAACACTTGACTCTTTTCAGGATGAGAATCAGGAAATAATTTATTCTGAAGAAATTAGACAATCTTATGAAGATGGAGAAACAACTAATGCGATAGAGGCAATTATTTTGTTGGAAGAGCTTAAGAGCGAGAATTCGAAGTTGAACGATGCTTGGATTGAGCAATACCGAAACGCAATGCTCGAGAGAGGGGAAACTAGAGGTAACGCCATAGTAATTAGTTATATCATACTATTTTCGGTTCCTACGATAGTGTGTCTTCTTGTATTTATTATGTCGGTGATTAAAGATAGATATTATCCCCCTTTTGAATTTTGCTAGGGTGAATATCTCCAGAAACACGAAAAAATGAAAAGTGAAAGAAAGTTTATTTTCGGTGCCATAATAATAGGGGTGTTAGTTTCGGTGGTAGGGGGGATTATAGCAAACTTAATAAGATTCGGTGGCTCTTAAACTAATCAAATGATTGTTAAGCTCTCAATGAAATTAACTAATATATTATGTGAAACTCAACTTACAGAGTCAGGTAAGATTAAGGAGCAAGATAATTCTGGCTTAGAAGTTGAGCTAGCCTCAATGGCATCATTCCAGCCTTCGGGATTACTTTACGATGGCAACGGCGTGCAGCCAGATATTCTTATCGAACCTATCCCTACGGATTTTTTAATGGATCAAACAGACAGCGTGCTAGACGCAGCGATTGAGTTTATCCTCGAGTCCCAATAACATCAAAATAACTTAGAAGATCAACGTTACAGCACTCGAGCGTTCTCACGAACGCTTGAGTGTATTTGTGTGAATAGTAGTAGCCTTGTAGAGGATGTTGGACATGCGCAACAAAATGACGACGTCAACTTTTGGCTAGCATGGTGCTATGACCCTCACAACAGCTCACAAAAATGCCCAATACCTTGCTCAGTTTCTGCGGGAGCAACACGAACATTTGCCACTACCTATAGTTGTTGCGTTAGATGGACGTAGTGGCTCGGGTAAGTCAACGATTGCTAAGCTCACGGCAGATATATTGAATGCTAACTGTGCAGATACCCCAATGGTAACTGTGATTGAAGGCGATCAATTTTATGCAGGTGGCAGTAACAGCACGTGGGATGCTAGGTCTACACAAGAAAAAGTTGCCAATGTGATTGATTGGCAGCGTCAATACAAGTTGTTGAGAGCTCTGCGTGAACAAGGTGCTGCATCTTGGCAGGCGTTTGATTGGGAAAGTGATAGTTGGGACGCTGAGCCAGTACCGCTCAAGCTCGAGCCTATCTTCACTACCGTAACCGACATCATTATCCTCGAGGGCGCTTACAGCGCTAGACCCGAACTTGCCGATGTTACTAACCTGCGTGTGTTGGTGACATCCCCAGACAAATTACGCCGCACACGCTTACAACACCGTGAAGGTGAAGCCTATCAAGCAGATTGGGAAGCGCGTTGGTCTGAAGCAGAGGCGTATTATTTGGGTGAGGTTATGCCTGCAGATATGTTTGATTTGGTGTTAGTTAATACCTGAATATAGCCAGCAAAAGAATACCATCAACCCTTCACTGCCCCCATCGTTAACCCAGTAACAATCCAGCGCTGAATAATGAGTGTCAAAATAATAACGGGTAAGGTGATAAGTACAGCCGCTGCACCAAGGCCACCAAAGTCAATCTGCCCGTAGCTGATGAAGTTAAACACCGCCACTGGCACAGGTTGCGTGCGCGGCCCAGACAGTACCAAGCTAAACAAAAACTGATTCCAACTAAAAATGAACGCCAAAATGCTGGCTGCAACAATCCCCGGGGTTGACAATGGAATGATGACCCGTAAAAACGCGCCGATGCGGGTCGCACCATCTACAAAGGCAGCCTCTTCTAGCTCAACCGGAACACCCTCAAAAAAGCTAATCATAATCCAGATGATGAGCGGCAAGCCCACAATCAAATGGGTGAGGGTGAGCGCTACAAACGTATCAATCAGCCCAAGCGCCCGAAATGCCAAGTACCACGGCACAAGATAGGTGATATAGGGCGTTAAGCGCGCGACTAAAATAGCGAGTGCGAGGCCATTTTGTTTGAAACGCGCAATTGAATAGGCTGCCGGAAGTCCCAACACTAGCCCAATGAGGGTTGATAGAGCAGCAATGACAAACGAATTCCACGTAAAGGTGAAAAAGTTATTGCGGCGGATGACGTTTTGGTAGTTCTCGAGCGTCGGCCTAAACCACCACACGGGTGTAGGGCTCACGTTGTCCACTTGGTTGCGGAAGCTGGTTAGCAACATCCAGTAAAACGGAAAGAGCATCACAACCAGTACAAACGCAATCAGCAGGTAGATACCTATCGTTTGCAGCCGCTTGTTGCGTTTCATGCGTTTGACGCGGCGGGCAGCATCCGTTTGAGGTAAACGCATCGGGGCAGATAACGGGCGCTGACTCATGCACTCCTCCGCAGTAGGTTAAGCAGCATCGCCACGCCCAGTACGACAAACATCAAAAAGATGAGGAGTGTTGCTGCATACCCTGCACGAAAGAATGCAAAGCCTGTTTTAAACGCATAGACATTGAGCGTTTCTGAGGCTGTTCCTGGACCGCCCTCGGTAATGACATAAATAATGTCGAACGTTTTTAGGGCGTCGATGGAGCGCAAGATGACGGCTACTACAATGGCGGAACGAATCGCAGGTAACGTAATACGCCAAAAAGACTGCCAACTGTTAGCACCATCAATCCGGGCAGCTTCGTAGTGATCGAGCGGGACGCCTTGGAGGGCTGCTAGCAAAATAAGTGCAATCATCGGCGACCACTGCCAGACATCCACCAAAATAAGTGAAGGAATGGCTAAATTAGATTGGGCAACCCACAACGAACGCGGCAAGCTGAGGCTTTCTAAAAAGTAGTTGAGCACGCCCAAACTAGGGTTAAACATAAGCGCCCAAATAAGCGCAATAGCCACCGGCGTTGTCACCATGGGTAGCAAGATGACAGTACGGGCGAGACCTTTGCCGGGAAATTTACGGTTAAAGAGTACGGCGATGGCAAGCCCTAAAACAAGCTGAATGGGCACAGCGACCAGCGTAAAGTAAAAGGTGTTGCGCACGCCGTTCCAAAAACGCCAGTCGCTCAGCGCTTGGCTAAAATTTTCAAGTCCTACAAACGACGGTGCGCCGCCCACAAACCAACTGTAGAGTGACAAGATAAAGTTGGCAATAACAGGTAAAACAATCAACACAAAAATGGCTAAGATTGCAGGTAAGGGAAAGAGCCAAGGTGAGTGTTTGTGGATGAACTGAGCTGTCCGGCTCATCATTGACCTCCATAGGTGTGTTGTAGGTAATTAGAGTTGACGTGCGCTAACAAGCTTATCACTGCTAAATGCACATAACATCAACATCATTTGATAAAAATCGCTTGCCGTTTGACAACTTGGTGAGGTTGGTGTGGCAAGCATGTAATAAGCGAGAGCTGTCGAACAACCCTCGCATAATTAATGTTGCTAAGTTGATATTACTTAGTGATTACTGCGTACGTGCGATGATGCGGTCCATCTCTTGAGCGGCACGCTCGAGCGACTGGGTAACATCGCTACCGTTCAGCGCAGCCACAATAGCTTGCCCGTAGGCATCGCGCACTTCGGCAACGGGAATGATCGGCGGATTCCAATCGGGTTGACCGACGTCAAAAGACTGCTGAGACGCACTAATCCAGTCAGCAGGTGCGGTGGCTTTAAACTCTTCATCTGCCCAAGCTGAGCCTCTGGCTGCAGGAACGCCATCTAACAAAGCCAAACGCTGATTTTCTTGAGACAGCGCCCACTGGATGAAATACCAGGCAGCTTCAGGATTTTGCGATGTAGCGTTGATGCTCAGCCCCCAAGTAAGCACGGCTGGCACGCGCCCAGCAGGACCTTCTGGTAAAGGCGCGTAGCCCGTGTTTTCGCGCACGACGTCCAGAGCTTGCTCAGGGTCTTCCATAATGGCGCGGAACACGTTGGCGTCGAACATCATGGCAGCTTGATCTTGGGCGTAGAGGCTGGTGACCTCTGCCCAGTGCATGTTGGCAGGTCCAGGCGGGCCAAAGTCGCGTAAAATTTGGGCGTAAAAGTCAAGTGCTGCAGCACTACCTTCGCTAGCTAGCGCGGAGTTACCTTCGTCATCTAGCCACTGTCCACCAAAGGTGTACAAAAAGTTCACGATCTGACTGGTAGCCGCGGCACCACGTCCGCGCATGGCAAAGCCAGCACGTCCGTCTGTGTTAAGGATTTCGGCGTATTCGCGCAGTTCGTCCATGGTGGTGGGTGGACCTTCTAAACCAGCAGCCTCAAACAAGTCTTTACGGTAAAACAGCAAACTGGACTCAATTTGTAAAGGCAGTCCAAAAGCTTGCCCATCACGGCGGAAGCTGCCGATAGCACCCTCAAAAAAGTCATCTAAATCAACGTCTGGACTGGTTACGCTAGGATTATCGATGAGGTCGTCAATGTAGCGTACCCAGCCTGCACCCAAGTACTGTGCGCCCACTTGGCCGGGAGCGAGCATGTAGCCGTCTAGGGTGTCTGCACCACTGCTAGCCTCGAGCAACCTGCGCTGTCTAAACTGATCTTCGGGGAAAATCTCGAGCGTTACATCAATACCCGTAAGTTCTTCAAACTCACCTACGTAAGGCTCCAAAAAGTTGGTGAACGGGTGACGGTTCATCAAAAAGCGAATTTCTGTGCCTTCAAACTGACGCCAATCAAAGTCCTGCGCTAGTGCGCTACCCGTAGCAATTAGCAAACTGAGCACCAGCAAACTTTGCAGGACACGCCTACTCAACCGAGATGTCATCATCAACCTCCATTAAATTGTCTAACACATGTTGTGAACCCTGCTAGCATAACACCGTCTACTGTTGACAAAATGTCACAACAGTAGTGCTGGGTCGTACAAACGTATTGACCTCACCTGAAAGTCGCGCAAGGCGCTAGCATAGGTTCGTGATTGTGGCATCAGCGATACAAATTTGATGCCTAGTGCTAGACGTGGTTACTCATAACTTTATCACGTGTAAAGATCAGAACGGTGTCCTGTAGATAGATGTTGAGACAGGGCTTTGGGTGTTAGATGTCACCTTTGGTCTGGGGCTTGCGTATACATATTTGTAGGTTGACACGTAACAGTCGTTACGTGTATCATCTGTTACAGAGATGTTTGAGCTGTCATCCATCTTAAAAAATATTAGGTACACAGTCACAACGTGCACAGAGGAGATCGTATATGAAAACTTGTTCTCGTAAAGCTATTATTCGTAGTAGCGGCATGTTTGATATTGCCCTGATGTTGCCGTTTGCAATTCCAGGTGTAGCAGCGTGGGTGCTATCGCAATTACAGTACATCCACGAAAGTCTTGCGTTTTCAGGGAGTTTTCCTGAGTTCTCAGGGCTTCATCTGTTATTTGTGAGCCTCATGGCAATCATCACAATTGTCTGGTCGTTTCTTAGATACCGTGAACCACTAGTTATTTACGGCGTCTATGACAGCATCGCACGGTTTGGCATCATCACGCTTATGCTTATTTACACAGTTTACTTTGATGTTTCAGGTGTCATTTTAGTGTTTTTGTGTGTTGAACTTGCGTGGTTGTTGTTGCAACTCAATGCACTTCAGTTTAAGCGTGAGCGTCATAACCTTCTTGCAGGCTAAAGAAATTATCTAACCCGATTGAATAAAGCAGTTTGTAACAGGCATCTACCTCAAGTGACAAGATAGTAATTCGTAACTTGTAAACTTGATGGTGATGCCTCAGTTATTGCCAGAGAAGCAACTCACAGCACTATTAACCCAAGCTGAAGCAACACATTCAGATGCTTTAGCGATTATGCACAACGGTGAATTGGTCAACGTTTGGCGTTTTGGCAAAGACAAGATGCTCATTGAAACCATGTCTGTCACAAAAAGTATTGTGAGTTTAGCTGTGGGCAGGTTAATGACATTGGGGCAGCTCGAGACCATCGACCTACCCATTTGCCAGATGTACCCTGAATGGCAGCAAGGGCGCAAAGCAGACATCACTCTACGGCATCTTATGGGGCATACCTCGGGTTTGCAGAATGTGCCAAATGCAAGAACGGAAATTTATCCTGCGCCGGATGTTGTGCAGCTAGCGCTATGTGCAGAGCTCGAGCACGACCCCGGTGCGCGGTTTGCCTACAACAACAAAGCTGTCAACCTTATCGCCGGCATCATAGAAAAAGTATCTGGCTCGAAATTAGATGTGTTTACAGCAGACGAGGTCTTTGCGCCGTTAGGCATCACCGACTACACGTGGATGCGCGATGCGGCTGGGAACCCGCATGTGATGGCTGGGCTAGAACTTTATCCTGAAGATTTGGCCAATTTGGGGCAGTTAGTCATCAACCAAGGTAGATGGCAAGACACGCAGATCATTCGCCCTGAGTGGTTTGAAGAAAGTTTGCAGCCGAGTTTTGCGCCCGTACCAAGTAGTGGGCTTTTGTGGTGGCGTCTTCACGATGTAACTTGGTCGGTCACAGCGCGTCATGTGGAGGCTATGGCGGCATCAGGTGTGTCTGCTAGCAAGCTATATGACGCAGTTGGTGAGTATCATGCTTGGTTTGAGTACGCAAACGCTATGGAAACGGTGTTGGGTAGTAGTTGGCGAGACACAGTATACAGGCTGACCAAAGATGTAAAGCATGTTGATGAAGACGACAGAGGGCTCATTGGCTATTATGCAGAAGGTTGGCTGGGGCAGTATTTGTATATTTTCCCTAAGCAGTCGCTAGTTGTGGTCAGACTTATTTGTGAAGATAGTGTGCAAGACAAAGAAAACATTAATTTTCCAGCGTTTGAGAGGCTGGTGTTAGAGTTGGCTCGAGCTATCTCAGATACGATTGCTTCCTGAAAGCATTCCTGTGTGCCTTACACAAATTAGATTATCCCTCTTTAACCAGGTAATATCCAAGATTTTGTTGATGAGATTTCTGCATCTAAAGTAACAAATATGTTATTATTTGAGTGTGCCTTGGCATATCGAGTATTTCAATGAGCGGGTTGAAAAAGCTGTATTGAACTTGCCTACGAGCTTGCTTGCAAAGTACTTGCGACTTACAGATTTAATGTTTGAATTTGGGTCTGATTTGGGGTTGCCACATACTAAGGCGCTGGGTGATGGACTTTTTGAATTGCGTGTGAAAGCGCGAGACGGAATTGCTCGAGTCTTCTATTATGTAGTGATCGAACAATGTATCGTGATGCTTCATGTATTCATCAAAAAATCTCAAAAGACACCTAAAAAAGAAGTGGATGTTGCTGGGAAAAGAATGAAGGAGGTTAAACGTTGACCCATGCAGAGTTAAAACAGCACGCTCTAAATAATGCTGAGGTCAAAGCTCACTATGATGCGCTAGCCCCTGAATTTTCGTTACTACGAGACATGCTTAAAGCGCGTAAAGAAGCTGGCTTGAGCCAAGCGCAAGTGGCTGAGCGTATGGGTACCAAAGCACCTTCGGTAACACGGCTGGAGTCTTCGCTGAGTTCAGGTAAACACTCACCATCACTAGAAACGTTGCGTAAGTACGCCGAAGCAGTTGGGTGTGATTTAGAAATTCATCTTATACCTAGAAATTAGCGAGTTAACCTTGTTGGTGTGTATTCTTTGATGCTTAGGAGGCTATCATGAACCTTAAACACGTCGTCTTTCACAGCCCCGGCCCCAACTGGCAACACGGTGTCGACTTCCGCGAACAACCCGGCGTCATGGATCACGTGCAGCACTACGCGAAGTTACTTCAAGAGGGCAAACTCTTACTCGGCGGACCGTTTACAGATGCTGATGCTGGCGGCATGATGATTGCTACGGGCGACATGTCTCGTGATGAGCTCGAGGCTTTTGCAGCCGATGACCCTGCTATTCACAGCGGCCTTCTCACCTTTGACGTTAAAACTTGGTACATCGCAATGTCAGAAGATGGTTGAGAGGCGTTAATCTCAATGAGTGTTCAAGCAAGAGAATGACCTAGTACAGTAACTGATTTTTTAAGGTAAAATGATATTGTGAAAGCTACCACGACGTTCTCACTCAAAGACCAACTGTTTAACAAAGATAAAGTTACTTATCTGGCTGAGTTATTCCAGGAAGCATACTCTCAGTTTTCGAGTGATGCTTTTATAAAATCTGTAGTGGATGCGTTTCCAGAGCTCGAGCTAAAACAGCGCATTACCCACATCACCGAACAGTTAAACGCGTATTTACCAGATGATTACTCGGACGC
>JBCCBI010000214.1:0-9235 GCA_039034155.1 Deinococcota bacterium
AAATGCCACACCACTAATGGCAAACGTACCAATAGCTTGCGTGACAATGTTGGCGTCTGGGCTAAAGATACCCACAGCCAAGGTGCCCCAAACACCACAGATACCGTGCACAGTAATGGCACCCACTGGGTCATCAATACGGGCGTTGTCAAGCAGTTGAATGCCAAATACAACAATCACACCGGCAATGGCACCAATAATGACAGATGATACTGGACTTACGTTAGCAGTACCTGCTGTAATACCCACCAAACCAGCTAAGGTTCCGTTGAGGGTCATCGAAAAATCTGGCTTACTGAACTGCGCCCAAGAAATAAGCAGGGCTACGATTGCGCCAGCAGAAGCAGCTAAGTTAGTTGTTAAAAAGATGTTGGCAACGGCTGTTGCATCATCAACAGAGGCAATGGCAAGTTGTGAGCCAGGGTTAAAGCCGAACCAACCTAACCACAAAATAAATACGCCTAATCCTGCTAGGGACATGTTGTGCCCCGGCATGACGTTAATACGATTTTCGGTATAGCGCCCAATTCGCGGTCCTACCGCCAACACCCCGCCAAGTGCTGCAAAGCCGCCCACAGCGTGCACGATAGTTGAACCTGCAAAGTCAACGAAGCCGCGTTCACTCAACCAGCCGCCACCCCACGTCCACTGTCCTAAATATGGATAAATAAGCCCGGTCATAACAATAGAGAAAATAAGATAGGCAGAAAACTTCATACGCCCACCAACGGCTCCCGAGACAATCGTAGCTGCCGTGCCTGCAAATACCATTTGAAAGAAGAAGTCTGCAGCAACAGGAACGCTATCATTGGTGTAACCACTAAGCGCAAATCCACCACCATACATAAAGGTAAAGCCAACTGCCCAAAATGCGAGCCCGGCAACGGCAAAGTCTGCATAGTTTTTCATAAAAATGTTTACAACGTTTTTGGCACTGTGAAGACCTGCTTCAAGTAGCGCAAAGCCTGCTTGCATAAACATCACTAGCACGCCAGCAAGCACCATAAACATGGTGTTCATAGCATAAGCTAAATCCGCAATATCTTGCGCAGAAGCGGCTTCATCTTGTGCAAAAGTTGCAGACATGGCTGCAAAAAAGAGAAGCCAAACGCAGATTTTTTTCATCTTTTCCTCCTAAATTTGTAGTCTTTATACAAAGACTCTCGGTGCTTAGAATATGCTCAAGTTGTACCTCATGTCAAGCACTTTTATATACTTTGCTAGCAAGATTAGGTACATGAGGTAAAGATATGGCTATTTTAGCGTGTTTGTGCTATCTAAAACTGAAATTTGTGAAAAAGATGGGTGACATCTAACATACTCAGTGTTTTGGAAAACTAACTCAGGGAACGCATAAACTTGTAAATATATGTTGGAGTAGTGAATGTCCTTTAAAATTGAATAAGTTTACGTGCTGTTGCGTACATGATTAAGGCCTCGCTAGCTCAAGGTTGTTAATGTCGTGAGGCTATACTAAACGGGTGGAGCTACCAACTGCATTTTGCGACCGCATGACTCAGACATTAGCTGATGCTGATACTTTTTTTGCTGCTTTATCACAAGCTCCAGTTACATCTTTACGTGTAAATCCGCAGAAGCTATCTGGCGAAGCAATACCTTTAATACCTCGAGCCTTACAGGTAGACACACAACCTGTACCGTGGCATCCTGATGGCATATATCTGGCTAGCCGACCTCAATTTGTAGCGGACCCGTTGTTTCATGCGGGCGCGTATTACGTTCAAGAAGCTTCGTCGATGGTGCTGTACCAGTTGTTGGCAGATATGTCTGAAACAGCATCTTTACGTATTTTGGACATGTGTGCTGCGCCAGGTGGGAAAAGTACGTTGTTGGCAGCAGCTATGCCAGCTGGGAGCCTCCTTGTTAGTAATGAGGTTGTTCCCGCGAGGGCAAGTATACTCACTGAAAACATGCGCCGTTGGGGGCATCCGCAGGTACTTGTGATCTCACGTGCAGCAGACAATTTTGCGCGTTTAGAAGGCTTTTTTGATGTGGTTCTGGTGGACGCGCCCTGTTCTGGTGAGGGCATGTTTCGTAAAGATGAAACAAGTGTGTCCCAGTGGTCACAAGATTTGATTGATACTTGTGCTGTGCGGCAGCAAGACATTTTGCGTGATGTTTTACCGTCACTGCGCGCAGGTGGAACACTCATTTACGCAACCTGTAGCTACGCACCTGAAGAAAATGAGCAGGTCGTTGAAGCCTTGCTTGCGGCAGGTGAACTGGTATTAGCGCCGTTGCCATCTCCTCAGCAGAAAGACCTCGAGCACCTTGGCATTACTCCTATAACTATTGATAACACACCTCATGCGGCCTACCGCTGCTATCCGCACCGTTTACAAGGTGAGGGGATGTTTTTTTGCAGGCTGAAAAAAGTAGGAGAGGAAACTCCCTTAGATATATCAGAAGCTGTTAGTAGCGAGCTGCCTAAAGTGGCTCGAGATTTTACCAACACTTATTTAAACGGAACACATCCGGTATTGCTCGAGGGCAACCAGCTCTACCTCAACCTAGACGGCTATGCAGAACTCAAGCAGGCGAAACTGGCAACACCCAAAAGCCTCCTCAACCTTGGCAAGTTGCATGGTAAGGGCGCACGTCAAGGTATTACGCCAAGTCACGAAATGGTACTCAGCACGCTGTTATCAGATGATATTTCCAGCGTGAACCTGACCAAGCAAGATGCGTTGCGTTATTTGCAAAAGCAAGACTTACCCAGACCAGCATCAACAGGGACAACATTCGTAGATGAATTGCCTGAACAGGGTTGGGTTGTAGCGCGTTATGAAGGTTTAGCACTGGGATGGCTTAAAGCAACTCGAGGACAGCTCAATAACGCGTTACCTCTTAAATGGCGTATTCGCCAACAGCTTTAAGATTTGTCAGGTCTCGAGCGCAACTTCCTAACCGCATCATCCATGAGTCCAAACGCTGCTTTGGTGCCTTCTTTAGTTGCGTTATACGCAAAAGTAGTCGCAGATGAGATATTCAGCCGACTGCCCTCTGCAAAAGCGTCTTGATTGGCAGCTAAAAACACAAATTCCCAATTGTACGTCTCACGTTGATGTTTGATTCTGGCAGCAACATCCGCTTGGGTATAACTTTGGGATGCGTTTTCACGACCGTCGGTCAAGACGCAAAAGATAACTTGGTTGGGGCGCTCAGCTTCGGACATGTTGGCAAAACGCTTACCAGTATCATCAATGCTTTTGCCAAGGGCATCCATTAAGGCAGTTGTACCTCTGGGAACATAGCTTTGTTTATCGAGATGCTGCACGTTATCAAGCGGTTGGGCTTCATAACAAAGGGTGTACTCGTGGTCAAACAAGACCAAGCTCAGCGTAGCCTCGCTAGGTAGGGCTTGCTGGGCAGTTACAAACGCATTAAACGCGCCAATGGCTTCATCACGCAAGTTGTTCATAGAGCCACTGCGGTCAATAATGGCAGTAATGTCACTGTAATCTTTAATAATGCACTCCCTTAGCTTTTTGAAGAATATGATGATGAATTAGCCTACAAATTGCCCAGCGTAAGTTTAGCTGTTGACGAGGTAGTTCTTAGACAAAGAATAGCAGTCGCACAATCGAATTGATGCTTCACGTATCAGCCGGACAGAGGTTAATTCTTACAGCAGCCAAGTGATGATGTGCTAAGTACGGCTTAGTTGCTGGCATCTTCTGTTTTTCCTTACTCCCCTTTTCTTTCTGAAAGGCAACATCACAACTTGGCAAATCCTTAACAACATCTGTACACCTGCTGTAACTATCAAGCCTGTTGTCAGCCAGGTTAGATTCTTGTAGCAACAGACTTGATACGAGGTGATACCTCTAAAACTGTTCTGCGACAGTTTTCATTTCCATAAACAAACGCAAATAATCCGGCCCGCCTGCTTTGGAGTTGGTGCCAGACATATTAAAGCCCCCAAAAGGCTGAATTCCTACTAACGCGCCAGTAATTTTACGGTTGAGGTAGAGGTTGCCCACATGAAACTCACGGCGGGCGCGTTCTAAACGCGTTCTATCCTGGCTAATTAAGCCGCCAGTCAGTCCAAACATAGTGCCGTTAGCAAGTTGTAGGGCGTGGTCAAAGTCACGTGCTTTCATAACGGCTACGACAGGTCCAAAAATTTCTTCACAGGCAATGGTGGCGCTTTGGGCGACATCTGCAAAGAGCGTAGGTTCAATAAAGTGCCCCTGCTCACCGAGACCGTTTACCTTACTGCCGCCGCGCACAAGTTTAGCTTCGACCTTGCCTAAATCTAGATAGTGCATAATTTTGTCTTCGGCTTTTTGGTTGATGACGGCGGCGACATCCGCGTTATCTTCTGCTAGACCAACATTGAGGCTATCAACGCCAGCAGCAACACGCTCTAAAAGCTCATCGTAGACATCACTCACGACTATTAAACGGCTCATCGCTGAGCACTTTTGTCCTTGGAAGCCGTAGCCACCTGCTACTGCTGCAGATGCTGCTAGCTCGAGGTTGGCAGTCTCATCCACAATGAGCGCGTCTTTACCACCCATCTCCAAGAACGCCCGTTTGAGCCAGCGTTGACCGGGTTGAACCTTGGCTGCGCGCTCGTTGATGCGCATGCCAATTTCCATGGAGCCAGTGAAGTTAATAAAGCGCGTGCGCATATGGTCAATTAGGTAGTCACCGAGTTCAGCATCATCCCCAGTGAGTAGCGTGACAACGCCATCTGGCACGCCAGCTTCGCGCAAGCAGTCCATAAAAATGTGAGCAATAATCGGCGTGGCAGGTGAGGGTTTTAATAAGACGGTATTACCCACGGCGATAGGTGCAACGGTTGTGCCGACCATAATTGCTAGCAAAAAGTTCCACGGGCTAATCACCACACCCACGCCAATAGGTTGCAGCATGGAAGTATTTTCTTCACCGGGGTAATCGTAGGTGGTCACAGGTTCAGCTAGGTGCAAAGCTTGACGGGCATAGTATTCACAAAAGTCAATGGCCTCAGCGACATCTGCCTCAGCTTCGCGGTAGTTTTTAGCGGCTTCAAAGGTTTCCCACGCAGCCAGTTCAAACTTGCGGCGGCGCATGATAGCGGCCAGTTTCACCAAACAGCGGGCGCGGGCGGCCATGTCCCACTGCGACCAGCGTGCGTAAGCGTCATAGGCAACATCAAACGCGCGTTCAACATCTTGCTGGCTGGCTTTGGCAGTGCGACCTACAACAGTAGTTTTGTTACAAGGGTCGTATGACGTAAGCCACTGCTCGTTGATGGTTTTACCGCCAATAGTTAACGGGTAATCTCGACCGAGCTTGCTGCGGACGTGCTCGAGCGCTGCTTTATAACTATCAACAACAGCGTCATTGGTAAAGTCTGAGTACGGTTCAATGTTATAAGGTTCAAAAAGGTTCATGATTCCCCCATCGGTAAAATATTGCGAACGTAATCGTCCATACCTAGTTCAGCATCAGCTATCTCTTGGTCTCGGTTGAGATGCTCGAGTTCTGCCAAGATACGTTTATCCATGATGTGTCTGTCAACGTAACGATCCTGTAGTAGCGTAAGTGCTGTTGTCATCACATCGTTACGATTTGCAAAATGACCTTGGGCAACTAGAAGGTCAATACTGCGGGTAAGTGCACTGGGTAAACTGACGGTAATGTCAACTGTTGTGGATGTCATTTATGTCATCTTATACGAAAAGGAAAACCCCCTGCTCTCGCAAGGGGTCACTATTTCAAGTAAGGATATCGACTAACCAAACACCGACATCAAAAACGGGTCTTCAATCGTCTGGCCGATAAACCGCAAAAAGCGGGCCGCGTCGGCACCGTCAATGAGGCGGTGATCGTAACTAAGTGATAGCGGGATCATCATCTTCGGTTCAAAGGTTTCGGTTTCTTTGTTCCAAACAGGTTCGATGCCGCCCCTCGCCACACCTAAAATAGCCACTTCGGGCGGGTTGACAATCGGCGTGAAGTTGGTACCGCCAATGCCTCCTAAATTTGAGATACTAAAGTTGCTGCCCTGCATGTCATCTGGAGAAAGTTTGCGGTCGCGGGCCTTAGCTGCCAGTTCCCCTAACTCCACAGCTAGGTCAATAATCCCTTTGCTATCAACGTCACGGATGACGGGAACAAGCAGTCCGTTTGGCGTATCCACTGCCACCCCAATGTTCACGTAGTGCTTGTACACAACTTCATTGCTATGTACGTCAATACTGGCGTTAAAGTTTGCAAAGTTTTTAAGGGCAGCAGCCACAATTTTGAGCAGCATGGCAGTTGGCGTAATTTTGGCACCCTCCGCTTCAGCGTAGGGTTGATATTTTTTGCGCAGGCGTTCTAACTCAGTCAAGTTTGCCTTGTCAAAGTTGGTCACCATCGGCACGGTTGACCACGCCAGTGACATCTGCTTGAGGGTCGCTTTACGAATCCCGCTCATAGGCTCGCGGGTGACCTCGCCGTACTTGCTAAAGTCGGGCAGTTCTGGAATGCTGATGCCCGCTGCTGGTGCAGCTTTGCTTGGAGACATAGCTTGTTGCGGCAGGGCGGAGCCAGTTTCGGCGTATTGTTTGACGTCCTCAGCAGAAATACGTCCCAACACGCCGGACCCCGCAACGTCTGCTAAGTGAACCCTCAACTCGCGGGCAAGACGGCGGACAGATGGGGCTGCGGGTAGGCTACTGTCATCACTGCTAGCACCAGCATCACTCGAGGCTGGTGGTGCTGCCGGCGGTGAACTCGGTTGAGCAGCAGCTTGTACATCTTCTTTTGAGCTGTCTTGAGCTTCACTGCTAGCATCAGCACTTGCGTCAGCTTCATCATCTGCCTCAGCCGTCGTGTCCTCAGCGGCCTCAGCGGCACCGCCACCATCTGACAAGGTCACAATCACTTGACCGATGTCAGCTTCTTCGTTTTCTTTAACGTGAATTTCGGCGACTGTGCCGGCTGCCGTTGAGGGAACTTCAACTACGGCTTTGTCTGTTTCAAGTTCTAATAATGGCTGATCAACACTGATGGTATCGCCCACGGCTACCAAAATGCCGACAACGGTACCTGAATCAATGCCTTCGCCCACTTCAGGAAGTTTTACGTCTGTTGCCACGCTTGTATCCTTTCGTATGGTTCTGTATTAACTGTCAAAAAAGTAGTTGTAGCGCTTAAATATCGTGTTGGTGAGGCAATGACTACACATCATCAGTCATTGCTATTGGCAGCATAGATAATTACATTACGTCAAAGTCTATCGTGAAATGTGCGCCTCTAAGCTACACAGATGTACCCAAAAGTGCTGTCATCATACCGTTTCTGGGGTGCGTGCGCGATGATGAGCTCGAGCATACCTTGCACATCAGGACGCCGACACAATCTGGATATCGCTAGCGATGCCTCGAGAACAACGTCAAACCTCAATAAAATACCCATGCAGCACCTAGTTATTTAGGTGAGCTGCACAGGTAATAATATTGAATCTTAGCTGTTGTGCGGATTCGCTTTGTCTGGGTTGATGCCAAGGTCTTTAATTGCTTTGGTCACTACCGACATGTCAAGGCGGTCAGCTTTTTTCTTGCGGCTGCGCTTGCCTTCTTGGGCAAGTTCGTAGAGCGTTGCAACCACAACATAGCGGGCATCAACTTCAAAAAAGTCACGCAAATCTTCACGCGTACCGCTGCGCCCAAAGCCGTCTGTTCCAAGTGCCACCATTGGTTTAGGAAGGTGCCGGGCGAGGCTATCTGGTAGAAGCTTGAGGTAATCAGAAGCGGCAATTAACACGCCCTCTTCATCTTTGAGTACGTCGTAAATGTAAGCAGTACGCGGGGTGTCTTCGGGGTGGAGACGGTTGTAGCGTTCTGCTTCTAATGCGTCTTGGTGCAGTGCTTTGTAGGAGGTTACGCTCCACACGTCGGCAGCCACGCCATACTTTGCTAGCATCTCCTGCGCTTTAAGCACGCCGGGCATGATGGCCCCACTGCCAAACAACTGCGCGCGGTGCTTGGCTTTACTCACATCTACATCTTCCAAGCTTTCCGCTGGGCGAAGCTTGTAGAGACCGTTCAGCACACCTTGTTTGAGGTCGTCACGGTCCATGTGCTCAGGCTCAGGCAGTTGGGCGTAGTTGTCATTACCGACGGTTAAATAATAGTAGATGCTTTCTTGTTCTTGGTACATGCGGCGCATGCCTTCACGAATGATGATGGCCAGTTCAAACGCAAACGACGGGTCATAACATAAAATATTAGGCACGCCGTAAGCAAGCACGTGGCTGTGGCCGTCTTGGTGTTGCAAGCCTTCACCCTCGAGCGTGGTGCGACCAGCGGTTGCCCCTAGCAAAAAGCCCCGCGCCCGCATATCAGCAGCAGCCCAAGCCAAGTCGCCAATGCGCTGGAAGCCAAACATGGAGTAAAAAATGTAAAATGGAATGGTATTCACGCCGTGCGTTGCGTACGCTGTACCGGCTGCAATAAACGAGGCCATGGAGCCAGCCTCAGTAATACCTTCTTCCAGAATTTGCCCTTGCTCGTCTTCGCGGTAATAAAGCAAGTTGTCAGCATCTACCGGTTGGTAAAGTTGCCCCACAGACGAATAAATGCCAATTTGCCGGAAGAGTGCTTCCATGCCAAAAGTGCGCGCTTCGTCCGGAATAATGGGTACGACTAGTTTGCCCCAGGTTTTGTCGCGCAAAATTTTGCCCAAAATGCGCACAAAGACCATAGTGGTTGAAACTTCACGGCCGTCGGTACCTTTGGTAAATTCGTCAAACACGCTTTCATCGGGTGGGGCAAGGGGCTCACTTTTGACGCGGCGCTCGGGTTGCGGCCCGCCTAATGCCTTGCGGCGCTCCATCAAGTACTTGTACTCAGCGCTGTCTTCGTCTGGGCGGTAAAACGGATAGCTGGCGATATCATCATCGCTAATAGGCAAACTAAAGCGGTCACGGAAGGCTTTCATGTCCTCGAGGTCGAGCTTTTTCTGTTGATGGGCAACGTTCATGGCCTCACCTGCTTTGCCCATGCCGTAACCTTTGACGGTGCGCGCTAGGATTACTGTAGGCGAGCCAGTGTGGTGGAAAGCTTTGTGATAGGCCGCGTAGACCTTGGTGACATCGTGCCCGCCCCGGTTAAGTTTGGAGAGGTCGTCGTCACTCCAACCCTCAATTAAATCTTTGAGTTCTGGGGTATCAAAAAACTTTTCACGCAGTTCGGGACCGCCAAACGCCGCATAACGTTGAGATTCGCCATCAGTG
>JBCCBI010000215.1:0-9192 GCA_039034155.1 Deinococcota bacterium
CAGCAAGGATGCGAGCACCTCCATCTAAATCAGCCACAACCCCAACAGGAATCAAGGCGTTATCACCGCTATTCAAGGCAGGTGAGGTATCGACTAGGCGGTAGTTGCCTGCGTCTGTGGGAGCTGCTGCTGGGTTAATGGGATCAACGAAGACATCTCCTAGCTCAAATCCCACAAAGCTGTCGTTGGTGGATTCACCTGTTGTGAAGCCAAACGCGCTGTTGTTAAGGGTGATAACACCTACCGCACTAATTTGAGCAGCAGTTAGTGCACTATTTCCAAGGACTAAGCTGTTATTGAGGGTAGCAGCATCATCGCTGAAAATCCCGCCACCAGATCCCCCACTATTTCCGGACACTGTACTGTTAGTAAGCGTGATGGCATCATCGCTATAAATTCCACCACCATCAGTGGTGACACTGTTTCCAAATACTACGCTATTAGTAAGCGTGATCCCAGCATCACCATAAACGCCACCGCCACTATCGACGGCACTATTTCCAGAGATCGTACTATCATTGATAGTGATGTTAAAGAAAGCGTAAAGTCCACCGCCATATTCACCGAAACTATTGTCAAATCCACCCGCACTATTTCCAGAGATCATACTATTAGTTATAATAGCCTCACTGCGAAGAGCAAACACCCCACCTCCTCTGATACCAGCTTGATTATTCAATATGAGGCTGTCAATTACAGTTACGTCACTAAGGCTGTTATAAATCCCACCGCCGTAGAAGTCTGCCATATTATCACTGATGGTGCTACTTGTAATCGTAATCCCACCACTAGTGCTAATCATTGCTCCCCCGCGAACAGCTGTGTTGTTAGTGAAGGTGCTGTTGCTAGCGCTGATACCTGTTTGTGCATAGAGCGCGCCCCCGCCTCGCAAAGGAGAAAAGCTATTTACCGTCGATGTATTATTGCGAAACGTGCTATTAGTCACCATAAGCTCGCGATCACTACGAATGGCACCACCATCATCATTGCCAGCGTTGCCGTTTTGAAACGTTAGGTCGTTGATAGTCAGCGTGCCGTTGCCGATGTGGTTGAAGATGCGGTGAGTGTTTTGCCCGTCTAAGATGATGTTTGTTCCGGCAGCATCAATAGTGAGCGTGTTTTCATCAATTTCAATCTCGCCACCTGTCAAGTTGATTGTGCCAGACAGACCTGCTTGGAAGGTAATCGTGCCACCTTCTGCGGCTGCTGTAATTGCATCTCGTAAACTACCTGCACCCGTATCGTTTAAGTTGGTGACTTGGGCGAAGCTTGTTGAGAATAGAAAGTAAAGTCCAAAAACCAGAAAGCCAATTATAGTAGCTTTCTTCAGGCGTGGTTGAGTGAATACTGCGTTCATACGAGTAGGTTAGCAAAAGGGCTCTTACAGAATTCTTACTCGAGCCCCTCCCCTCCCTCACTCCAAAAAGTGCGATACACTAACCCGTGCGCGGTCGTTTTGCTCCCTACATTCTCGGTACAGGTTTGCTCGGTTTGGCTGTGTTCATGGCCATTTTTACACTTTACGCAGGCTTTGAACGCGAACCTTGGCGCGGCTTTTTGATTACTGCAGTGCTTTCTGGTGTTGTTGGGCGAGCGCTCACGTGGTGGGGTACAAGCGACGGCGAACCCACCCGCCGCGAGGCACTGGTGGGTGTGATTGCCCTTTGGTTTGTGATTCCGTTTATGGGCGCGTTTCCCTACATGATTGATGCTGGGTTTAGCCCCATCAACGCCATGTTTGAATCCATGAGCGGCTTTACCACCACAGGCGCAACTGTGCTTACCGACTTTGACGCGCTCTCACCCAGTTTGTTTATGTGGCGTGCGCTCACCCAGTGGGTTGGCGGCGTGGGCATTATTGTGTTGTTTATCGCTGTATTTCCCAAACTGGCCATTGCTGGGCGGCAACTCTTTTTTGCTGAAGCACCAGGACCCACCGAAGAACGCCTCACTCCGCGCCTCAAGAACACGTCTAACGCAGTGTTACTCGTTTACGTTGGTCTCACGGTACTCTGCATCATCGCGTACAGGCTTGGCGGCATGGGTTTATATGATGCCATCGCCCATGCGTTTACAACCCTGTCTGCTGGTGGGTTTAGCCCTAAGGGATTGAGTTTTGAGGAGTTTAGTCCTACACTCGTGTGGATTTGCATTATCTTTATGGTCTTTGCTGGGTCGAACTTTGCGCTTCAGTACCGGGTGGTGAGCGGCAAGCCCAAAGCCCTTTTAAGAGATAGCGAGTTCCGGGCTTACCTCATTATTATTGCTGTGGTCACAGTGGTGCTGACCTTTGCCCTGCGCACAACCTATGCACCCGTGGCGGCACTGCGCCACGCGCTGTTTCAAGTGCTCAGCATTATGACGACGGCAGGTTACGCCTCAGCGGATTTTGCACTCTGGCCACAGCAGGCACAAGTGCTCTTAATTGTATTGATGTTTGTGGGTGGTAGTGCGGGTAGTGCGGGCGGTGGCATTAAGGTGGCGCGCTGGCTCATCATCACAAAGCACACCGTGCGCGAAGTGCGACGAGCCTTGCAACCAAGGGCAGTATTGCCATTACGTGTAGGCGGGCGCAGCGTGCCCGAAGAAGTGTTTCGAGCAGTGGCAGCGTTCGTTACGCTGTACGTGGGCTTGTTTGCGTTCACAACGGCAATACTGGTGTGGTTTGGGGCAGATTTTACCACAGCGTTTACAGCGTCGATTGCGTGTATTGGGAACATTGGTCCGGGGCTAAACACAGTGGGACCGATGCTCAATTTTGACGGGCTACACCCGTTTAGTCGGGTGCTACTCACCTTTGGGATGTACGCTGGGCGGCTCGAGGTTGTTACTTTATTTGTACTGTTTGACCCAGCCTTTTGGCGTTTGCCGAGGGTGAATTTGTGGCGTTCGAAGGAACGTTCTTGAGATTTCTTGAAGATATATTTTTAAGTTAGTGGGCTCAAACCACCCAACACGTTCTAGCAGTTCCAGAATACGTTGCCGTACGCTGAGTGGGTTTGTTTTTACTCGCATAGCTCGCATCTGAATAGCGTTTCCACGAGTGACTGCCCCCAGGCAGTTGCGCGTGCGACCTAGGGGAGTAGAAATCGACCCGCTCAGTATGGGGAACCAATACTGGAACTGCTATGAAGTTGCTAAAAAGCTCCAGATAGAAATGCTAGTTCGTTGCTAACATCCTCAGCTTCTAAGTGGCGGTAAACTACTCAGTTATGTGGAAACGGCGCGCAGCAAAACACAAACATCAGCATATGGACGCTCAAGCTGCGCAGCCAACCTCAACCGTCATGCCAACGTCCACCAAACCTCATCACACATCACAATCTACACACCGTGAACACTTGCCCCATTACACTGAACCGTTTACCTTTATTCACAAAGGTACGCTTATCGTCGGTAATTTGACCGTACCAGGGCGAGCACGTATTCACGGCGCTGTACACGGCAACCTCGAGGTCGCTGGGCTTTTAGAAATTGCTGAGTCAGCAACAGTTGAAGGTAGTTACATTCACGCGGATACCGTGAAGATTATTGGCACTGTGTGCGCAGATGTTTGGGCCCACGGCAAGGTGGAAATCTGGCGTACAGGTAAGCTCACAGGCAACATCTATGCGGCTTCACTGGATATTGAAGAGGGCGCAACCTTTGTTGGCAGTAGCGATATGCAGCCAACTGGCTACATCAAAATGCCGGCTGCCTTCAAAAAGTATGTGGGTAACGTTGATACGTGGGGAGATACCAGCGCAGCAGGGCTAGCGTCACAACCTAGCCAGCCTTACAGAGCACCTGATACACCTGAGTACATTGATTTGATTGAAAATGATGCTGCATCACATGAGGCTGAGACTATCAAAGCAGATGACGCTGACGCATCTCCCTAAAGTCATTTAACAATCATTGAGAAGAAAAGTAGGCTCGAGCCATCACGTGCACATCCGTTACATCAAGATGTACATGTGTTTAGCTTGGACTGCTAGAATATCAATTTGGTACGTTCACTTGGGTGACTATGACAAGTTGAACGGATTTACCACACACCTTTGCGTAAGGTGAGACATCTATTTCCAGATGATGATTTTGCTCAGGTCATGGGCTGTCTGTCTTCTGATAGAGGTAGGTGCTCGAGCTTTACTCACGTGTTACTGAATCACCAAATGAATTTACGTGTTATTAAGCGTGATGTAAAATACGTTTGATAACACGCATCATGATGATACCTTCGTTAGCTAACACCATCACAACCCTTTTAACCCTAATGGTTTGATGCTCAGCTAGCCTTATACGCTCAGTGCAGCAGCCTATTGAACCTGCATGATGAAGCCATAGATGAGGTTAATTTACCCAAATGGCACAGTAATCAGCCGCGCTAGTGCGTAGACTGAACCACCCTAGGAGATACCCCTATGACGCTAGAACGCTGGTTTCGGCGCAAGCGCCCCACCAAAACAGATGAAGATATAAGCCCGCCCGGCTTGTGGCTCAAGTGCGAAGCCTGCGGCGCGCAGATTTACCGTAAAGATTTAGTCGCCAACCTCTATTGCTGTCCCGAGTGCGGCCATCACTACAGAATGCCCGTTGAAGCACGTATCGAACTCCTGGCAGATGAGGGCACGTTTGAGCAGTGGTCAGGTGATATTCAAGCCCAAGACCCGTTGGAGTTTGTTGACCGCGAACCTTATCCTGAACGCTTAAAACGATTCCAGAAAAAACAACAACGCCCCGACGCCATTGTGACGGGCGCAGCCACCTTAAACGGTGAGCCTGTTGCCTTTGCGATTATGGATTTCTTTTTTGCGGGCGGGTCTATGGGTTCAGTGGTAGGTGAAGAAATTGCCAGAGCCGCTGAACGCGCCGCCCAAGAAATGCGTAGTTTCATTGCGGTGACGGCCTCAGGTGGCGCGCGTATGCAAGAAGGTGCTTTGTCTTTAATGCAAATGGCGAAGACAACGGTTGCGCTAGACCGTCTGGCTGCCAAGCGCCTGCCTTACATCACCGTGTTGGCTGACCCCACTACGGGCGGCGTGACCGCCAGTTTTGCCACTTTAGGTGACATGATTGTGTCTGAACCGGGGGCGCTTATTGGCTTTGCGGGTCCCAGGGTGATTCAACAGACTATTAAACAAGAATTACCCGAAGGTTTTCAACGCGCTGAGTTTTTGCTTGAAAAAGGCATGTTAGATGATGTCATCAGCAGACACAACCTCAAAACCAAACTCGCCAGTTATGTGCGCTTGTTACGGGGTAGTTTCCGGGAGCCTCAGCGGGAGATTAACTATGTCCCTAGCGTTTGAGAAACCCATCAACGAACTGCAAGCGCGTATCGACGACATGCGCACGTTTGTCACCGAGCAAGGTGTTGATCTCAACAGTGAAATTAAAGTGCTCGAGGAACGGCTCGAGCAACTCAAGCGCGACGTCTATGCAGATTTAAGCCGGTGGCAACGCGTTCAAGCCGCTAGGGCCAGCGGCCGCCCCACCGCGCTGGATTACATTCACGGTGCGTTTAGTGCCTTCAACGAACTCCACGGCGATAGAACCTTGGGGGATGACGCCGCCATCGTCACCGGACTCGCGGAGCTAGACGGCACCAGCGTTGTGGTGATTGGCCAGCAAAAAGGCCGTGATACCAAAGAGAATATTAAGCGCAACTTTGGCATGGCCCACCCGAGCGGCTACCGCAAAGCCATGCGTATGTTTGACCTAGCCGACAAATTTCAGCTTCCTGTCATTACACTTATTGACACACCAGGCGCTTACCCGGGCATCGCCGCTGAAGAACAAGGGCAAGCTTGGGTGATTGCTGAAAGCATCCAGCGGATGAGCCGTTTAACTGTCCCAGCCATCAGTGTGGTTATTGGTGAGGGTGGCTCGGGCGGGGCGCTGGCCGTTGCCGTTGCCAACCGCGTGCTCATTTTGGAAAACAGTATCTACTCGGTGATTAGCCCTGAATCCTGCGCCGCTATTTTATGGCGCGATGCCTCGCAAGCTGAACACGCGGCTGAGGCGCTTAAACTTACCGCGCAAGATTTACTGTCGTTAGATGTGGTTGATGCCATCATCAAAGAGCCGCTCGGTGGCGCGCACCGCAACCCTGACAAAATGGTGCGCTGCCTGGGTGAAACTTTGCAAAGTGAACTCAACAAGCTGATGCAACTTTCAGAACATGAGCTTTTAGAACAGCGTTACGAGCGTTTCCGTAAGTTGGGACGGGTGACAGCGCAGGAGGCCGGCGAGGGAGTGCGGGCGCTCGAGTCCGGTGAGACTGACTAACCCTCACACTAGGCGCATCCTACATTTGACAGGTAATGCTCGGTGGGTGATGCTTTTTGCGTTTCTCGCAGCAACCTCCCCTAAATCCCTCTAGTAGGGGGACGTTTGTCTATATTCCCCTGTTTGTGTAAGAGGTTTTCGCATCCGCGATCTTCCAATTCACAAACATCAGACGTTATTGCAATGCGCCCCGTCAAACTTCCCAACCTCAAACATCCCACGCATCATTTAGGTGTATTTTAGCAACTACACGAGTTAATGATACATACGTAGCACCTGATGGAATCTCCCTCTCTCCCGTTCTCCTGTAAAGACACAACCAATGACTTATCATCAATATGTAACAGCATCTCATGTAACTGTTATTTATTTAAGCCTAGTTGAGAACATGCTTTCTTTGCTTAAAACTGTCTAACTCAGGTTAAACTAACCCCCATGCCCCAAGTTGGAGAAACATGGTTGCACTACGAACTTCTTGATGTTCTAGGTCAAGGGGCGATGGGGCAAGTTTTTAAGGCTAAAGACACCCGCCTAGACCGCGAGGTTGCCCTCAAGTTTTTACTGACGCCTAATCGGGTGAAAGGTGAACTTAAAGCCCGCTTTGTACAAGAAGCCAAAGCTGTGGCAAGGCTTGACCACCCTCACATTGGGGCGCTCTATGCTATTGAAGAACAGCAAGAGCAGGTGTTCTTGGCAATGGCTTATTACCAAGGTCAAAGTTTAGCTGCCAAGGTAAAAGGTGGCCTCGAGCTGCCAACCTCACTTAAAATCTTCACAGACCTGCTCACAGGCTTCCACTACGCGCACGAGCAAGGCGTCATCCACCGCGACATTAAAGCAGACAACATCTTCATTACTGAGGATGGCACTGTTAAAATCTTAGATTTTGGCCTCGCCAGACTGCCCAACTCCGACCTCACCCAAGACGGTCAGATGATGGGCACGCCTAACTACATGTCTCCTGAACAGTTTAAGGGTGAGGCAGTAGACGCCCGCAGTGATATATGGTCGCTGGGTGTGTTGCTGTTTTACATACTGACCGGGGAATTACCCTTTGAGGCTCAATTCCCGCAGATTATCCAGTTAATTTTGAAAGATGAGCCGAGGCCGTTAGGTCAGTGGCTCGAGCATCCTGAGTTACAAGCCATCATCGAACGCTGCTTAGCCAAAGATAAGCAGGAGCGGTTTGCAAGTTGTGCTGACTTACGAGCTGCCATTGATAACCTCAACATCAACCCAGCTCAAACGCGCAAACACGCAGCAACGCAACAGTCAGCAGCTACCCCTCAACAGGGTAGCTCGAGCCCTTCAAGTAGCCGTGCCAGCCGCAGTCGTAAGCGTGCCATCAGTTTAGTTGGGCGTGACCATGAGCTAGAGGATTTGGTTGGGTTAGTTAGTGATGCTGACAGCTATTTGGTAAACGTCATCGGGATTGGTGGGGCGGGTAAAACGACCTTGGCAAGAGCCGTCATGAACGACGTGCGACTCAAGCCAACATTTCCAGATGGACGCTTTTTTGTAGGGCTTGATAGCCTCAGCGACACTTCGCAAATTCCTCACGCTATCGCCCAAGCTATGCAGCTGCAAATTGTTGGGCAAGACCCGTGGGAGAGTTTGCACTATTTGCTTACAGAGAAGCAGGTCTTACTGGTTTTGGATAACTTAGAGCATTTGATTGAGGCATGTTCAGCAGACTTAGACGAGTTGCTTGGGGTGTGTCCGAACTTGAGCGTTTTGGCTACCTCGAGGGTTGTCTTGAACCTCGAGGGCGAAGTGATTTACGACCTCAAAGGTTTACGTGTGCCAGAAACAGCAGATGCGGACTTACTGGCGTACGGGGCAACGGCATTGTTCATTAGCAGGGCCAAACGACTGAAGCGTTTATTCAACGCACAAGACCACGAGCAGGCAATTGTTGATATTTGCACCACGTTAGAAGGCTGGCCCTTGGGGATTGAGTTAGCAGTGGCGTGGATACGGCAGCTTAGTCCTAGCGAGATTGCGCAGAAGCTTACCGAGAGTTTGGATTTTTTAACCACCAGAACACGGCACCAAGCCTCCAGACATCAAAGTGCTAGGGCAGCGTTTGAGTATTCTTGGCGGCTCTTGAATAAAGAAGCGCAAGAGGCGTTAACGAAGTTAGCGGTGTTTAAGGGTGGGTTTACGACTGAGGCAGCGTTTGAAGTTACAAACACAAGCTTAGAGACCTTAGCATTGCTTGTGGATGCGTCTTTTCTAACGATTACGGATGAGGGGAGGTATGACAGGCATCCGTTAATTGAAGAATTTAGTAAAGATGTTTTTGAGCAGGCTAACTTCAAGCAAGACGTGATGGCCAAATTTGTCGAGTTTTTCCGAGAGAAAACTGAAGAGGCTGAAGACAAATTGAGTTCAGAACAACGTTCCACTGGTATATAATTCTTTGAAAGCGAACTTGAAAATATACAAAAGGTCTTAGCTTATTATCTTGAGAAAAATGAAATTGAGTTAGGGCTTTGTTTTGTCAGTACACTTAATAGTTTTTGGAGATATGGTTCTTATCTTGAGTTAGCTCACAAGTGGACTGAGGCATTTTTGAGGAACCCTAGCCCTGATACTAAAGCGCGAGCACAATGTCTAGCAGCTTTAGTATCACTGGAAGACAGACTTGGCAATTTTGATGATGCTCTCACAAACCTTAATAGCGCACTAAATATAGCTAAAGCGTTAGATGAAAAACACCTTCAAGTAACTATTTATAATCGCCTAGGTATTGCGCACTACATGCATTGTGATTTTAAAACTGCGCAATTGAATTATGCTAGGGGCATCAATATCGCCGAAAAATCGGATTTACATTATAGAAAACTACATCTATATCATAAAGCTTTGTTCATCAAAGGCAATCTTGCTGAAATAGATATGCTTCAAGGTAAGTATCAA
>JBCCBI010000216.1:0-9161 GCA_039034155.1 Deinococcota bacterium
CATCCCGAGATATTAACCACACATGCCGTTCTACCTATCTTGATAGATTATGGATTTCTACAGCAGCACAACAATCTTACTATGCATCCACAGTAGCAACTAAAATCTCCTCATCCCCCTTTCTCCCTATCCCCCTTTCCCAAACACAACATTCACCATCAGTCCTCATCCAACCGCAAAAAAACGTCCTCATTAATAATCAGCTCAACGTCTTCGGAGGTCATATGTCAACCATTCGTTTAACCGTCGCCCAAGCGCTCGTTAAGTTTTTAGCTATCCAGTACAGTGAACTCGACGGTGTGCAGCAGCGACTTATTGCCGGCATGTGGGGCATTCAAGGTCACGGCAATGTGCCGGGTTTAGGGCAAGCCATGCAGGAGTACGGGCTGGCGAACGACATGCCCTTTTATAGACCTCAAAATGAGCAAGCCCAAGTTCACACTGCTGCCGCCTTTGCGCGTCACAAAAAACGCCTTAGTACGTTTGCCTGTACCGCCTCAGTAGGACCCGGCAGCAGCAACATGCTCACAGGTGCAGCGCTGGCGACCATCAACCGCATTCCAGTCTTGCTACTGCCCTCAGATTATTTTGCCAACCGCATTCCTGACCCGGTTTTGCAGCAGGTTGAACACCCCAGCGAGCACGATGTCAGCATCAACGACATGTTCCGCCCCGTGAGTCGCTTTTTTACGCGCGTCACCCGACCTGAGCAACTTCTGCACGCCTTGCCTGAGGCTATGCGCATTCTCACCGACCCGGCTGAGACTGGTGCAGTCACCATTTCACTACCGGAAGACACCCAAACTGAGGCTTACAATTTTCCGGTCAGCATGTTTGAAAAACGGGTTTGGCGTGTGCGCCGCCCAATGGCTGAACCTGAAGATATTAGCGCTATTAGTGAGATGTTACAACATGCTGAACGCCCTGTAATTGTCGCAGGCGGTGGCGTGAAGTACAGCCAAGCAACCAATGAACTAGCCAATTTTGCTGAGGCGTTTGGCATTCCCATTACAGAATCACAAGCTGGCAAAGGTGCTGTTCCTTGGCATCACCCCATGAGCATGGGCAACGTTGGCGCACTCGCAGGGTCAGCTGCAGCCCGCGTTGCTAGCCAAGCAGATGTCATCCTCGCCATTGGCACGCGCTTGCAAGATTTTACAACTGGGTCAATGACAGCATTTGCGCCAGACGCTAAGGTTATCGGCATCAATGTGAACGCCATGGACGCGTATAAACTTTTTGCGTTACCTGTTGTGGCAGACGCCAAACGCACCCTTGAAACGTTGACGGACGCTCTCAACCAAGTGGGGTATGAGGGAACAGCCTCGAGCTACCGCGAGCAAGTCAGCCAGTGGAAACAAACTTGGGATGCCAAAGTAGACAAGATTAAGCAAGTCCAAGAACCTGACAACCTTAGCCAAGGTGAGGTTTTGGGCATCACCAACGACAGTTTTGGTGGCGATACAGTGGTGATTAATGCTGCTGGCAGCATCCCCGGGGAAATTCCCAAACTGTGGCGGCCAACCTCACCAGACAGTTACCACCTCGAGTACGGCTTTTCGTGCATGGGCTACGAAATCCCGGCTGGCATAGGCGTGAAACTAGCCGAGCCTGACCGCGAGGTAGTCGTGTTTATTGGCGACGGCAGCTATTTGATGATGAACAGCGAAATTGTCACCGCCGTAGCTGAGGGCATGAATTTGACCATCATTATTGTGGATAATCACGGCTACCAAAGCATTCACGGGTTGCAGCAAAGCACGGGTACACCTCATTTTGGCCTCGAGCTACGCCACCGCGACAAGCAGGGCTTACTTGATGGTGACTACGTGCGCGTGGACTACGCCAAACATGCTGAGGCCATGGGCGCACAAGCTGTCTACACCAAGACCGAGGCTGACTACCGCGCGGCGCTCGAGCACGCCAAATCATATAAAGGCGTGAGCGTGGTGGTGGTCGAAGTTGACCCCAGCAAGCGCGTTGGCAGCTATGACTACGGTGGCTGGTGGGACTGCCCGCCGGCAGAAGTGAGTGAGCAGGCTAGTGTACGGGAGGCTCGAGCCGAGTACGACGAAGCGCGCAAACAGCAAGTGTTATTTAAATCTGCAACCTAACCGTAACTGCTGATGGTATTGCGGATGTTCTAGCGTCAACAAGCACCATCAACCTTTACGAAGTCCATTCTGTGAGGAGGCACTTTTATGCTTCATCCACCTGAAACATCGTTACCTACTTTTTTTGGCAACCAAGACATGCAACTCAGTGATTTTGCTGAACTTTGCAAGCAAACGACCACCCTAACTGACTATCCACTAGCAACCTCGGTTGAACACAACATCCTCATCTATGACGGTGAGGTGTTAAGACAACAGCTAGAAGATGGTCAAGAAGACGCCCTCAAAGCAGAGTTGTGTAAGGCTCTTCGTGATGGCCCCGGTGTATTTGTCATCAAACGTGCTTATACAGATGCAAGCATTATCGACAAAAGCACCCAAGTCTTTGCAGAGATTGTCGCAGCAGAACGCGCCTCTGGGCAAGGGCAAGGCGACCACTTTGGCAACAATGAACGCATTTGGAATGCCATTCAAAAGGTGTGCGTGAGAGGCCCCGAGTTGTTTGTTGACTACTACGGCAATCCCATGCTCGCCCTTGCCTGCGACGCGTGGTTAGGCCCGTTTTATCAAATTTCGGCACAAATGAACACCGTGAAACCCGGTAGCAGTGCCCAGGCCGTGCACCGCGATTATCATTTGGGGTTTCAATCGCACGAAACAACCCAGCGCTTTCCAGCTCACGTACAAGTGATGTCGCAGTATTTGACGTTGCAAGGTGCCATTGCGCACGGTGATATGCCCTTAGAATCTGGACCGACCCGCCTTCTCCCCTATTCACAGCAATTTCCTGCTGGTTACCTAACGTACAGATTGCCTGAGTTTCAAGCTTATTTTGATGAACATCAAGTTCAGTTGCCTTTGGAAAAAGGTGACATGGTGTTTTTTAGCCCAGCGCTGTTTCACGGTGCAGGTACAAACACGTCAGAAAATGACCGCGTTGCCAACCTCGTGCAGATTTCGTCCGCGTTTGGCAAGACGATGGAAACAATCAACACCACCGCTATGATTGAGGCTGTTTACCCTGTGCTTAAAGCACGTGTGGATGCTGGTAGCATCTCCTCACATGAGGTTTACAACACCATCGCCGCCGCCGCAGATGGCTACTCGTTCCCGACCAATTTAGACGCTGACCCGCCCGTGGGTGGCAACGCACCGGTGACTCAGCAGCAACTTATGCAGCAAGCTTTGGATGAGGCTTGGTCGTTAGAGACCTTACAAGAGGCGCTCAACGCCTACGCAAAACGCCGTGAGGCATAGACAGACTTAGAAAACATTGCTGCACTTTGTAGAAGGGCTTAAGCATTATGATTTTGTGAGGTGATGATCGTGTCAGAAACAAAAGAAATCAACTGGCGAGACAAACTCATTGAAGAAATAAATCTAGCGCCTGAAGACCATCTTCCGATTTTATATAATGTCGCCCATCAATTGAGATTAAACTTGGAACAACAATCAAAACTCAATAATGAACTTGGAGATGTTATCGCACCTTTTGCAGGTGCGTGGCGTGACTGGGATGATGACGATTTTGAAGACTTCCTTGATGAGATTTATAGTCGCCGAGGTCAAAAGGGTAGAAGAGCACGCTACGAAGAGATATTGGAGTGACTTAGATCATGACCACTTCACTTGGCTTTGGCATCATCGGTGCAGGGCGCATCGGCAGATTGCACGCCAAAAACATCGCGGGCAGCATTGAAGGTGCGCATGTTGCCATCGTGATGGACGCGTTTGCTGAAGCAGCAGAGACACTTGCCCAAAAATACAACGCAGCTGCAACGCAAGACGTTCAGCAACTCATCAATCACCCCAACGTAGACGCTGTGGTCATCGGCTCGCCCACCAGCTTGCATGCAGAGCAAATTAAACTAGCTGCTTGGGCTGGTAAAGCTATTTTTTGCGAGAAACCCGTTGCGCTCAACCTCACAGACACTGTTGCTGCTATGCAAGTTGTAAAGGACGCGGGCATATCCTTTCAAATTGGCTTTAATCGCCGTTTTGACCCCGCTATTGCCAGCATCGCACAAACCATCCATAGTGGCGAACTGGGCAAGGTGGAAATGTTTCGCAGCCAGTCGAGTGACCCTAGCCCGCCGCCGCTGAGTTATGTCGCAACCTCGGGTGGCATCTTTTTAGATTCTGCTGTTCACGACTTTGACATTGCGCGGTTTGTTGGCGGTGAGGTGGAACGGGTGACAGCACTGGGGCGCGTGCTCGTCGAGCCTGAGTATGCGCAATACGAGGATGTGGATACGAGTGTGGTGACGCTCGAGTTTACCTCAGGCGCACTTGGCATCATCCAAAACAGTCGCCGCACACAGTTTGGGCACGATGTACGGGTAGAGGTTCATGCAGCTGGCGGTAAACTGGTAGCTGAGCAAGAACGCCGCAGTTCGGTGTGGCGTTACACGGCAAACGGCATGGCAGCAGATTATCAGATGGATTTTCTCGAGCGCTTCCGAGACGCCTATGTGCTCGAGCTACAAGCGTTTGTTGATGCCGTTCACAGTGGCACACCACCTACCCCAACTCACACAGACGCCATAGAATCTTTGCGCGTTGCCCTAGCTGCTACGACCAGCCTTCGTGAGCAACGCCCGGTACAGCTTTCCGAAATCACCTAATTCTTTTAAGGATACCTCTTACCTATGTCAACATTTCAAATCGGCAACGCCCCTTGTTCATGGGGAAAAATCGAAAATACTGAAGACGGCGGCCAGCAAACAGGTTACACAATAATGCTTGATGAACTTGCTGAGACGGGTTACACCGGCACCGAACTAGGTGATTGGGGCTATATGCCTACCGAACCCAGTAAACTCCGGGCTGAACTTACTACACGCAATTTGCAGCTCATTGGGTCGTGGGTCACCGTGCGTTTGTATGATGCTGACTATCACCAGCAGGGTCTTGAACGCGCCCTCAACGTGGCGCGGTTACTCGCTGAGGTTGGCGGTGATCATTGCGTCATCAATTTAGGTGATGACCACAGTACTGTGCCTAGCCGCCTCGACAATACCGGGCGCATTCAACCCGAGCACGCGCTTCCTGATGACCTATGGACGAGTTATGTTGACGGCGCAAGCACCATCGCTGAGGCTGTCAAAAAAGAAACAGGTCTGCACAGTTGCTTGCATCACCACGGGTCTACCTATGTTGAAACACCTACTGAACTCGACAAATTTTTAAGTCTTACCGACCCTGATCTACTTGGCATTTGTTTTGATACTGGCCACTACATGCTCGGCGGCGGCGACCCTGTTGATGGGATTCGTAAATATGCCAATAGAATCAGACTTGTACATTTCAAAGACTTTTTGCCAGATGTTGTTGCCAAAGCAGATGACCACGCGTGGAATTATCAAGACTTGGTGGGACAAGGCATGTTTTGTGAATTGGGGCAAGGCAGCGTTGATTTTGCAGCTGTGAAACAAGCCCTTGAAGACATTAGCTACCAAGGCTGGATTGTCGTTGAGCAAGACGTGCTGCCGGGTATGGGCACCCCCAAAGCCAGCGCGCAACGCAACCGCGACTACCTCGCATCACTAGGTTTGTAAGGTGATGGCAGAAACTAAGCTTGACCTTATTGCCATTGGGCGTTCGTCGATTGACTTGTACAGCAATGAACTTGGCGTGCCCTTTCAGGACATTAAGAGTTTTGGCTCGTATGTGGGCGGGAGTCCGACCAATATTGCTGTGGGCGCACGCCGGTTGGGGCTCGAGGTTGCCCTCTTAAGCCCCCTAGGTGACGACAAAACAGGTGATTTTGTCTGGCATTTCTTAGAACATGAAGGCATCGACACAAGCTACATTCCGCGTAAGGCAGGCAAACGCACCAGCGCAGCAGTGGTCGGCATGCAACCGCCAGATGTTTTTTCGCTGGTGTTTTACCGAGGCGAGGCCGCCGACATTGCCCTCAACATTGATGACGTTTTGAAACTACCGATGCAAGATGCGCGGGCGCTCGAGATTGGCGGTACCAACCTTTCCCAAGACCCCAGCCGTAGCGCCACCTTTTTTGCTGCTGAAGAAGCACAGCGTCACGACCTCACTGTTTTTTTTGACTTTGACTTTCGGGCGGATCAATGGCACGACGTACGCGCGTTTGGCGTGAACGTGCGCGCCATATTGCCGCTAGTAGATGTCGCCATTGGCACCGAAGAAGAAATTAACGCCGCCATGCTCGTTAATCCAGACGACATGACCGTGCGCGAGCAACAAGTTAGTGCGCCTGAAATTCGCGGTGATATTGACGCCAACATTCAGCACATTCTCAACATTCCAGCAGGTCCAGAAGCCCTTGTGGTGAAACGGGGTGCGCGGGGTGCATCCGTTCATTTGCGTGACGGTACGGTCATCAACGTACCGGGGTTTGAAGTTGAGGTAGTTAGTTTACTCGGCGCAGGCGATGCCTTTGCTAGCGGGCTTATTTACGGACGTTCAAAAGGTTGGGATTGGCAGAAAAGTGTGCGCATGGGCAACGCCTGCGGGGCCATTGTGGTGACGCGTCAGGGATGCGCCAATTTTATGGGCTATGAAGCTGAGGTGCTCGAGTTTATTGATTCCAGGGGCGGCTTTTAATGACCTATGTAAACGACGGCCGCAAGCTCATCCAACATGCCTATGACCGTGGCTACACCCTCCCCGCGTTTAACATCTGCTCCGTTGAAATGTTGCGCGCTTGTTTAGAAGCCGCTGACGAACTCGACGCCCCGGTGATTGTGCAGACCTACCCAGCCGACATCGAGCAAGTCCCTCCCAAACACATGGCCGCAATAGTTAAAAGTTTTGCAGAGGACGTACGTGTACCCGTACTTCTTCACCTTGACCACGGGCCTAGTTTTGAGATGGCTATGCAATGCTTGCGAGCAGGTTATGGCAGCATCATGATTGATGGTGCGGAGCAACCCTTAGCTGAGGTTGTTAAGCTCGCCCAAAAAATCAGCGAGATTGCCCACGCACAAGGTGCCAGTGTGGAAGTTGCTGCTGAGAGTTTTAACGCGGGCATGAGTGAGTACAGCACACCTGAAGATTGTTTACAGCTCAAAACCGAAGGTAAGGCAGACATGATTGCGGTGTCAATTGGCAGTGAGCATGGGCAGAGTAGTGTGCTGAAGCTCGAGCTTCTCGCAGACATTGCTAGCACCGTTCAGGGACCCTTAGTTGTTCACGGCGGCAGTGGCATTTCTGCCAGCGACTACGCACAGGCCCGTCAACACGGGGTTGTTAAAGCCAACATTGGCGCGGCACTGTACCGAACCTTGCGAACAACGTGGGAGAGTAGCTCCAACTATAGCTCACACCGCGACGTGTATGCGGCGGCTCGAGCCGCCCTTAAAGAAGTTGCCAAAGACAAACTGCAGATTATGGGTGCAGCCGGGCAAGCTCCTTCTTACACTTACTAAGGACACTTAACAGTTCCACGCGATATTGAGATAATCTCCTCTTCCCCCTTGCTCCTCTGCTCCCTTTCTTGACGTATATCCTTGCATGTTAATGCCCTCTAACAAAACCCCGTAAAATTGCTAAAAGTGGCACCTCACAACTACCTCAATGTGGCTCTTTGTGCTAGTCCACTTCTTTGTTAAGGTAATTGCATTGACGATAGCATCACTTTAACAAGGAGGACACGTGACTGATCCACAAACATTTTTGGTGTTTTTAACAGCCGCCCTAGGTCTAGCAGTGATGCCCGGCCCCGGCATGGTTTATGTGCTGGCGCGCACCTTGCGAGGCGGACGGCGTGAAGGCATCTTTTCAGCGCTGGGAACCAGTATCGCTGGGCTACTTCACACATTGGCAGCAGCCCTTGGTATTTCGGTGATTTTGACAACCTCAGCGTTAGCGTTTTCAGTAGTGAAGTGGTTGGGCGTTATTTACCTTATCTATTTGGGTGTGCGCACCCTTGTAAGTGATGGCATAGTTGAACCAAGTTCAGCTGACACCCTCTCCCCTAGCCCTGTATCACGTGGGATGGCAGCTCAGCAAGCACTCCGCCAAGGCATCATTACTGAGGTTTTGAACCCCAAAACAGCCCTCTTTTTTCTAGCATTTATCCCACAATTTATTAACCCAGACGGCTATGTGTTTTGGCAATTTATGCTGCTCGGTACTATCACCACCATCTTCACAAGTGGTATGGACATTGTAGTGATTACCTTAGCGACGCCTTTAAGTAAGCGTTTACAGCAGCGGGGTGGGTTGGCAAGGGCCGGCCGCATTGGTTCAGGCACGGCACTTATTGGCCTTGGTGTATACGTGGCAATTGACCGCTAGCTCGAGGAGATACTGACTATGGCAACTGTGTACCAGATGCATCACCTTGCAGACTATCCGCAAGAAATCGGCGGCTGGCTATGGGGCTTAGAAGATGCTCGCAAACGCACTAAACAAGTAATTCGAGGCCTAGACCAAGCTGTTCTAGACTGGCAAGGCGAAGATGACAGCGAAAACGCGATTGGATCCCTGCTGTATCACCTTGCACTTGTGGAGATGGCATGGTTGTACGAAGATGTCTTGTGCCAGCCTGATGCCACCAAAGACTACCCTCAAAAGTACCCTTGGCCGATGGGCAGCAAAGGGCGTTTAAGTCCTGTGTTGGGAATTTCTTTAGAGGAACACATCGCCCGCTTAGATACGTCGAGAGCAACCTTTTTGGAGCATCTAAAAACCGTAACGCTAGACGATTGGGGTCGCTTGCGTAACCCAGAAGATACCGACTACCAAGTAAGCCCAGCATGGGTACTGTTTCACCTTGTTGAGCACGAAGCTAGTCACACTGGGCAAATGAGCATTATGAAAAAGCGGGCGCAAAAAGCGCTCGCGATTAGTTAGATAGGACTTACGCACACAACCTCATGGGATAGGAAGGTTGTTTAAGTTGCTGGCTCATGTAGTCATCAAGCAGTCCTTGCTTGAGTTGATAGACAGTTGTTTCGAGCTGGTGGGCAAGACGCTTGAGGTGAACCCAGAGTCACAGGGCAGTCTCTATGGCGATGTAATCGAGGAAATTGACTGGAGTGTTGGGCAGGTTTTACAAAAAGTGAG
>JBCCBI010000217.1:0-9147 GCA_039034155.1 Deinococcota bacterium
GTAGAAACTGCCGCCGAAGAACAGAAGGTTGCCTTTACCACCTTTGGTCAGATGGCCCTCCGCTTCGATGGTCGCGTCGCTGCCTTTGCCTATTTGATCTGCATAAACTCGTGCAGATGCAGAAAAAACACATCACCTTCCTCATAAATCTGCTTAACTAGGCTATGGAAGCCGAGACATTTCAAGACCATGATGATCTGCAAGAGGGCCTGCTAACAGCGCAAACGCCACCGCAGACGCCCGAGTCTGAACCGTCAGCACAATCACTGCCACCCGAAGCAGCCGCAGCTGCGGCCTTAGCAAAATCCCAAAAAACGCGCCGCTGGAAAGATGTCATTCTAGATAACGACGAAGAAGTTCAAGTGGTTATTCATACAAGTTTTCTGGCTGAATTTGTGGGTTGGCTGACCATAATCTGTATGATCATTTTCCTGAGCCAACTTATTCTCCCCCTACGCTACAGCATCGTCTTTGGGATGCTTATCTGCGTTGGTATGCTCGCCCGCTGGTGGTACACACGACGCTGGGCATGGGCGGTAACTAATCGCCGCGCCATCTCCCGCTTAGGATTCCTTAGTAAAACTGGGACAAGCGTAAGTTATAACCGTGTAACAGACATTGACGTTAAGCGTCCTTTTATGAGCTGGTTTTTTGGTCGTGGTCAAGTTGATGTCAATACTGCCGCAGGCACTGGTGACAATTTAGTCATTTACGGTCAGCGCGATCCTGAAAACATTGAGGCAATCATTCGTAAATTTATGTCTAGAGCAAATAGCTCTTCAACCGAAACAGCTACAGGTAACGACAAAAATAACTCACCAACACATACCACTCAGGAACGGCTCATAACACACACGACACACGAAAAAATCATCAAACACACCCATGCAAGCGGCGAGCCTGACCCTTATCAGTCGGGCATTCGGAATATTGGCGTGAGCGCAGGCACCCCTTTTGCAGGTATTGAAGGTGCTGCCAGCTCACTCAACGCAGCTGAAAATGCACGACGTGAAACCGCCACCTGGTTTCTTGAGCAGGTTTGGACGCCCAACGACCCTGAAACTTATGTGCAACTTCGGCGGGTTCACTACCGCTACCTGACCCAAGACAGCCCGCAGCGCGCTGACGGTCAGCCGTATACGAATAGTTTGCGCAACTGGCGCTACTTACAGCGGGCAGCGCTAGAAGCATCTCGCTTAGGTTGGTTTGGTATGTTACTTCCCAATACTGAGTCGAGCGCTCACTACTATCCTATGGGTGACGCCAAACATGATTTAACCATTTGGGCGGCTCACAGTGATCTGGATGATATTTTGCTGCCACTTTGCCAGCGGCTCGAGCTACCTTATTTAAGCTACGCGTCTGCCCTAGTGACTAACAACTTGGCACGCTTTGCGCACAAAACCTGCAAGCCTCACACAGCTGTAATTTATCTGAGCGATTACGACCCATGGCTCGAGCCAGTTGTCACCAAACAGCTTGAAAAACAGCTCAGCAAGGTCAATGTGGATTTACGTGTTGTCAACTTAGCATTATCTGCCGAACAAGTTGAACAGCACATGCTGGCACCTGTACCCAGTTATGATCCCATTCATTTGAGTCAAGCACGCGAGCACCGCGTTGAGCTGGCCGCCCTCGAGGGTGTGCGCCCTGGCGAACTCGCCCGGCTGGTTGAAAACGCAGCGACTGGCTACCGCCAATTGGCAACCTCAGAATCGGTCTCTGCATCTTAATGACTCTTAGATTGGATGACTACTCAACGCATGAACACTGAGCTAACCGGCGGCGACTATGCTGCTTTAGATACCTGGTCACTAGCAGAGAGCTTGCAGGCTTTGGTGAGTAGCCAAAAGCGTGCAGCGGCTTGTGTTGAGGCCGCGCTACCTGCGCTCGAGCAAGCTGCCACAGGCATTGAACGCTGTCTAGCTGCTGGCGGGCGGCTTATCTATATTGGGGCAGGCACCTCAGGGCGCTTGGCCTTGCAAGATGCCGCTGAACTTGTGCCCACCTTTAGTTTTAATAACACAGTTGTGCTGATGGCAGGCGGAACTGCAGCCAGTGAACGCCCCATTGAATACGCCGAAGATAATCAAGACCAAGCTCGAGCTGAGGTTGACGCCCTTAAGCTAAGTAAGCAAGATGCCGTCATTGCCATCGCAGCCAGTGGGCGTACACCTTACACACTAGCCGGGTTGCAAGCTGCCAAAGCAGCCAGCGCGTTTACCGTCGGGCTAGCTAGTAACGCTGGCACACCTATTTTAGATGCCGCCGATGTAGGTGTGTTTCTTGATTCTGGTCCAGAAGTACTAGCTGGTTCCACTCGCTTAGCTGCTGGTACAGCCCAAAAAATTGCCCTCAACATGCTATCTACAGCTGTGCTTGTGAGGCTTGGGGGCGCCTTTGGCAATGTGATGGTGGGCATGCGCCCAACCAACACGAAGCTCGAGCAACGCGCCGTGCGCATTGTGCAAGAAGCAGCCGCTTCTGAAGGGCTAGACCTTTCTACTGAACGAGCTGAGGCTAGTCTGAAAGCAGCCAACTGGCATATTCGTGAGGCTATTGTCATGGCACTCACAGCGTTAGATTACGCAGCAGCACAACAGCTTCTTCACAATCATCATCAGCGTGTACGCGACACACTTACAACCTTTAGACAATCAGTTGATGATTAATCTAAGGTCTGACTTAGCTTACGGTGTCATCTTGTCAAAGGTGAGCATGGCTTGGGTGCCCTCTGGTGGGTCTTGATACGCAGGTGTTAGCTCGAGCTTACCGCCTAATTGCTCAACCAGAGTATCCACAATAAAACTGCCAAAGTTTTTGCGAGTCGTTGTTACACCCACGCCATTATCACGAATCGACAAGCTAATCCGCTCACCAACTTGGTTGAGGCTAATATAAATCTTGGGCGCAGCGGACGTATAAGTTGCTCTTGCCACTGGAAAAGCGTGTTTAAGCGCATTGCTCAAAAGTTCATTAAAAATGAGCGCACATGGTAGAGCATCTTGCATGTCCAGCCTAACAGGGATCAACTTAAATTCTAACTCAGGTGGCTGACGGCGCTCACCCACCTGACTGGGTGTATCACGATAACTAAACTGTACCAGTGATTGGGCGATAGTTTGTAAATAAGCACTAAAATCTAGGTCGCTAAAAACTTCAGTGTTATACATCACTTCGTGGATTGTTGCCATCGTACGAATGCGCGTGCGGCTAGACATCAACGCTGCTTTGGCTTCTGGCTGGTTAGCTTCACGAGCGTGCAAGCTCATAATTGAGCCAATAATCTGCATGTTGTTTTTAACACGGTGGTGCACTTCAGCTAAGAGTACTGTCTTTTCTTTGAGAGTTTGTTCCAATTCGCGCAACGTAGCTTCAAGTTGCAGTTGCAGCGTTTTTTGAACATGAATATCTTGAATTACCATTACAAATCGCAGGGGTTTAGCCTCTTCATCAACTTCTACCGTCGTTCCTGTAACGCGTAGCCAGCGGTAGCTACCATCCCCATGACGTTGACGTCGTTCATGACTAATACGATGTTTACTACCATCATACAAACCTGAAACATCACTCATAACCAGGTCAACATCATCAGGGTGAATGTCGTCTAAAATTGCCTGAAGTTGTGTGGGTGATGTTTCAGATAGGCCCAAAATACGCCTGTAATGACTGTTGACGACAGCCTCTTCAGCATTGGCATAACGGTCCCAAATACCCAGTTCAGCAGCTTCAATAGCTAAATCCAAGCGTTGTTTACTTTCTTCTAACGCCTGTTCAGCTTGTCTTTGTTCAGTAAGATCACGCACAATAGCTATGGCTTCATTATCATTGAGTTTCACCATGCGCGTTTCACGGTAACGCAACTGACCAGCAACCTCCATATAAGCAGCAAAAAGCTGTGACTCACCTGTTTGAAACAGGCGTTCAGTATGACGTTTGGCAATCAGCGCAATGTCAGCAGGTAGGTTATCGTCAAAACTATGTCTTAACAAGTCTGCTAGGGGTTTGTAAGTGCCTTGCGCTTGAATTGGTTTTATATCGAGATAAATACCTGCCCGATTCAACCGTACAATACCGTCGGGAATAGCCTCGTAAAAAGCCAGTACCTGTTCTTTTTCAGTTTTAAGCGCCTCTTCAGTACGTTTGCGCGACGTAATGTCACGCACAATCACAATGGCTTCGTCATCGTTGAGTTTGACTAAGCGGTTTTCGCGGTGCCGCACTTCGCCGCTAATCAGCAGCGTATTTTCAAACTCTTGCATCTCACCTGTGTCAAAAAGACGCTGCAAGTATTGGTAAGCGCGCTTAGACACATCAGACGGGGTATTGTCATGTACATACTGACCAAGTGTTGCATCTGGTGACATGTAGGGTTCGAAGTACATGGCGGGTTTATGACTTAGATATTGCCCTTCACGACTCACCCGAATAATGGCGTCGGGAATGGCTTCATAAAGTGCTAATAAGTGGGCACGTTCATTATTAAGATGCTGAGCGATTTGTTCTTGCTGCGTAATATCGCGTAAAAGCGCAAACGCCTCTTGATCATTTAACTTAACTAGGCGCGTTTCACGGTAACGCATTTGCCCATTAACTTCGATATGGGCTTCAAAGCGTTGCATCTGCCCTGTTTGAAACAGCCGATCGAGGTAGCGTCTGGCGATAAGGGCGTTTTCAGGCGGCAAATTTTCTTCAAACGTATGACCTAGTAGCTCTGAAATGGGCTTGTGCGACCCTTCACCTTGAATTGGTTTGATGTCCAGGTAAACACCTTCCCGATTCAAGCGGGTGATGCCGTCAGGAATTGCTTCATAGAGCGCCAAAACTTGCTCTTTTTCAATTCTAAGTGCATCTTCAACGCGTTTATATGCACTAATATCACGCACAATGACTAACGCTTCGTCGTGATTACGCTTGACTAGTTGGCACTCGCGGTAAAAGGTGATACCGTCTTTCATAAACGAGTAGTTAAACTGTTGCAGCTTACCGTGATCAAATAGTTGCAACAGGCTGTTCTCGAGTGCATCCTTAGCACTTTCTGGTGCAAAGTTGCGAATGTTTTTACCGACAACGGTTTCTTCTAATTTATACTTTGGTGAGTTAAGGAAATTTTGTGATCAAGAATGACACCCTCACGTGTAATCCAAGTAAGTGCGTCAGGAATACCTTCATAAAGTGCTAAAATGCGCTCTTGACCAGTTTGAGCCTCGACTTGAGTGCGCTTTTGCTCGGTGATATCACGCACCATAGAGAGTGCTTCGTCATCATTGAGTTTAATTAGCCGGCACTCGCGGGCGCGCAACTCACCATCAAGCTCGAGGGTGTACTCAAACTGTTGCAAATTGCCCTGCTGGAAAAGAGCTTCCAAAGCTACCTCAAACTTGACAACAACATCTGCTGGCGCAAATTCGCGCATGTTACGGCCAACAATGTCATCCACTGTATGAGTGGGTGCATACGTATGCGGCGGCTTAAGATCAAGAATAGTGCCATCGCGCTTAAACCAAGTAATGGCATCAGGAATACCTTGGTAGAGGGCTAATAAGCGCGCTTGGCCAACAATTGAATCCTGCTCAGTACGTTTTTGCTCGGTAATGTCACGAACCATGACCAAAACATCATCATCATTACGCAAAATAAGTCGGCATTCACGGTAATGAGTTTCACCTGCTAGCTCGAGGTTATAGTTAAACTGTTGCATCTCTTTACTTGCAAACAAGCGCTCGAGGCCTAGCTCAAATACTTCTTTAATATGGGGCGGCAAAATCTTCCGAATGTTCTGGCCAAGTCGTGATACGCCAGGATTGTAAACTTCATGATGCAGAGGTTTTTTGTAATCTACAATAGTTCCATCATGCGTAAACCACGTAATGGCATCGGGGATGCCTTGGTAGAGCGCAAGTAAGCGCGCTTGTCCTTCATGAAACGCCAGTTCAGCTTGTTTTTGTTCAGTTATGTCGCGCGTCATGAGCAGAACGTCGTCGTCACCACGCAAAATAAACCGACACTCACGGTAGTGCAACTGACCAAGCAGCTCAATACTGTAGTCAAACTGCTGCATCTGCTTGGTTGCAAATAAACGCTCGAGGCTTGTTTCAAATCTTTCTTGAATGTGAGGCGCTACAATACTCATAATATTGTGCCCAATTCGCGGCGCTTCAGGGTTGTAGACATCGTGCTCGTGGAGCTTTGTATAATCCACAATGGTGCCATCGCGTTTGAACCACGTAACGATGTCAGGAATACCCTCGTAGAGTGCTAAAAGACGCGCTTGCCCTTCGCGAAACGCTAGCTCAGCTTGTGTCTGCTCAGTAATATCACGCACAATAGACAAGGCTTCGTCGTCATTAAGCTTGACTAAGCGGCATTCACGGTAGCAGGTTTGGTCAGCTACCACCAAGTTGTACTCAAATTTTTGTGACTCACCTGTGACAAAGAGGTGCTCGAGCTTAGCTTCAAACACCTCAACCACATGAGGTGGCGCGTTATCACGTACAGGGCTACCTTGTCTTGGCGCGTCGGCTCGATAAGGTTGATAGACTGTTGGTGTATTCATATCTATAAGCAGTCCATCTCGTGAAACTTGTGCAATGCCGTCGGGAATGGCCTCATACAACGCTAACAAACGCGCTTGCTGCGCCTGAATACTCTGCTCGCTACGTTTGCGTCCAGTAATATCTCGGACGATCATCAGACCTTCTGTAGTGTTTAGCTTCACCAGCCGAGTTTCCCGGAAATACGTTGTGCCAGCAGCTGTAAGGCTGTACTCAAAGTGCTGTAAGTCACTGGTTGTGAAAAGCTGCTCAATACACTGCATAGCTGTGCTGGCAACGTCTGCTGGCATATTGTCACGTATATGTCGACCTGCAAACTCACTTGCAACGTAGTAAGACCCAACTTGACTTGGTGGTTTTACGTCTAAGCAGTACCCTGAGCGATCAAAGCGAATGACTGTATCTGGAAAAGCTTGATACAAACCTACAAGTTGTTCCTGCTGGACTTTGGCAGCTGTCTCAGCACGTTTTTGGTCGGTGATATCACGCACAATGATAAGCGCGTTGGTGTCGTTGAGCTTAACAAGACGGTTTTCGCGGTAGCGCACTTCGCCACTCACCACTAAACTGTGTTCGTAACGTTGCAACTTACCCGTTAAAAAGAGTCGCTCGAGGTAGTGCATAGCTAGCTCAGCAACTTCTGCTGGCACGTTATCGCGAATATTGTGGCCAACTGTTTGCGCCACAGAATACAACGGTTGAAACTCTAAAGATGGCTTGAAATCCAGATAATTACCCGCCTGATCAACATGAATAATGGCATCGGGTAAAGCTTGATACAGCGCTAGTAAATGCTCTTTTTGAGCTTTGTTTTCCTGCTCATGCTGCTTGCGGTCAGTAATATCACGAATGACCGCCAAGCCCTCATTGTTATTGAGTTTGACAATATCATTCTCACGGTAGTGAGTTGTGCCATCTATCTCGAGGCTGTACTCAAAGTGCTGTAGCTCACCCGTTTCAAACAATTTTTCTCGGCAATCTCTAATTTGCTCAGCCAACACTGGCGGCAAGTCCTCCTCGCTAGGCCGGCCAATCATGCCGCGAATATCTCGGTTGGGTTCAAACATAGCTGGTGCTTTAATATTCAAGCAGATACCTTGACGGTCAAAGTGAATAATGCCGTCAGGGATAGCTTCATAAAGCGCTCTCAAGTGAATCCGCTCAGTCTCGAGCGCACGTTCAGCTTGCTTGCGTTCGCTAATATCTTGCATCATGCCAAGCATGGTGACAGCTTTGCCCTGCGTATTTGTTACAAAAAAACCTTTGTCGAGGACGTCAATATAGTTACCCAGTACATTTTGGAACCGGTACTCCACATAATAGGGTGTTGCGTCTGCTTCAGCTTGGTTGAGTGCTGCTAGTGCGGTAGCTGCGTCATCCGGATGAATTAGCTGCACCCAGCGCGCTAGGCCGCCTGCCATATCCTCCATATCAAAGCCAACGACATCTTGAACACTACGACTCCATACAATATTTTTTGTGGCAATATCGTACTCGTAGACAACTTGCCCAGATGACGCCACAATTAAGTCGTAGCGATGCTTCCAAGTTGCTAGCATAGCTTCAGCACGTTTACGTTCAGTGATGTCACGGACTAAGGCGATGCCTTCATTGTCACCTAGTTTGACAAAGCGGTTTTCACGGTGCTGCAAGTCACCATCAATCTCGAGGCTGTGTTCAAAAGTTTGTATATCACCCGTTGTAAACAAGCGATCAATGGCAGCTTGAACCTGATCTGCATCTGCTTGTGGTAGGTACGTGTAGATAGGTTTGCCAATCGTATCAACATAGGTTTTATAGCTTGTAAAGTTAGTCGGTGCCTTAACTTCTAAACAAATCCCCTGCCTGTCGAACCGCAGCACGCCGTCAGGAAGAAGTGCGTACAGCGCTTGCAATTGGTTGTACTGATGGTCACGTGCCTGCTCGGCGTAGCGTTGGGCAGTTATATCTCTAATAACTACCAAGCCTTCATCGTCACTAAGTTTCACGAAACAACTTTGACGGTAGGCAACTTTGCCCGCAACTAAAAGTCTGTTTTCAAAAATTTGACATTTGCCAGTATCAAACAGCTTAGCGAGAACCTTTTGATCGCGGGCCGCATCAACTTGAGGCATACCATAACTAATACTTTTACCAATTATGTCATCGTAATCAATAGCAGTCTGAAAGTTAGTTGGCGGTCTAGCTGCAAGACATATACCTTGACGGTCAAAGCGTATGACCCCATCTGGAATAGCCTCATACAAAGCTGACAAATGACGCCGATCTTGGGCTCGAGACTCGGTAAATATCGGTAGGTCGTCAAGTTCTGGCATTGCTGTATCAGTTACTTGACTTACCACATTAAGAAAAAGGGCGCCATCAGCAAGTCTTGAGGTCAGTAGCGTAAGCACCACACCTTTTTCAAGGTGCCAAGTTTGGCTGTAATAAGCTGCGTCACTGCTGACAAACGCTCCGTAGCTTGTGGCTACAGTTTCCTGCGTACCTGGTATCAGCAATGTTGTGACAGATTGACCACGCTAGTACCGTATCCGAAAAATAGGAACGCCGTTGTCATGACGACGCCGCCGAACTTCCTGAGAAGTGTCCCATA
>JBCCBI010000218.1:0-9114 GCA_039034155.1 Deinococcota bacterium
CCTCTGTATTACAAGGTGATGATATTTGGTTTGACGCTGTAAAGTGGATTGTTTTTGGACTTATTTCAGCTGAGGAAATGGGCATCACCTCCGAAAATGTGATGGAAGTTGCCGCCAGCTCTCAAGACCCCAACGTTCAGCGTATGCTCGGTGTTGAAGGGGATAACATCACCGGTTTAGGTTTATCTGCGGATGCTATCTTGCAAGCCATTGCCCAAGTGGGGAATTACGGCGAAATTTACGCACGCAACCTTGGACCAGATACACCCTTTAATATTGCTAGGGGCTTAAACGCACAGTGGTACGAAGGCGGCTTAATGTACTCACCACCTTTCCGCTAAGGATTGTTGGCACTCTTGATATAGCCTTACAAACAACTGCTTGGTACTTCTTACGTACCAGGCAGTTTTTATGTTGATAACGACATCACCTAATAATGCCAACTGTGCAACAAGCTGTTCCACCGCAAGTTGAGGTGATGCTGTTAGACATAACTGTTAAGGACACCAATCGCCCCAACATCATGCGTAAATCTAAAAAATTAAATCCACAGATATTTTATTTTAACTCGTGAGGTAGTCTAAAGTTTTTCAACACTATTTTGAGTGATGACGTTTATGAACGGCAGTAAGAGACGCATGAGTGAGGACGCAAGATGACACACAAGATACGTAAGCTCGAGAAAGGAGTTGCCTATGGCGACCTCCCAACGAACCTTTGATTTACCCCTAGGGCATGAGCGCATTCCGTTTTACCGCAATGTCAAGATACTAAGGGTTTTGTCGCAATTGGTGTTTTTAGCGCTGATTATTATTGCGGGCTACATTTTGGTTAACAATGTGCGCACCGCCATTCAAACATCGAATTTGCGCGCAGATTTTGGCTTCTTGGTTAACCGCGCGGGCATTCCTATCTCTGAAACACCCATTCAGTATGACACCAGTGATAACTACGGCAGAGCTATGTTGGTGGGCTTGGTCAATACCCTCAAAATAGCGCTTATTGGCGTTGCGCTAGCTACCCTGCTTGGGATCACGGTTGGCGTTATGGGACTTTCCCAAAACTGGTTATTGCGGAATATTGCGGTCAGCTACGTGGAGGTCTTGCGCAACACGCCTTTAGCCGTGCAAATTGTGTTTTGGTTCACCGCCGTGCTCACGCCTGTACCGCCCAGGGCCAGCGCCCCGCTTGTGTTCCCTGGGGGAATTTACCTCAGCAATGTGGGCATTGCGTTTCCGTGGCTTTTTCGCAGTTACCGATTTGCGTGGTGGGTTCCTGGACTCATCTTGGCAGTTGCTGCTGGTGTTGCTATGTACATCTACCACCAACGTCAATTAACGCGCGCAGACCAAGTTGGTAATCCCTTGCCCCGTGCGCTAGGTGTAACTGTGGCAGTGGCTGCGCTCAGTTACACCCTCACGCTAATGGGCAACAGCACACCTGCTGACAGCCAAGTAGATTTTTTAGCTGAACGCGGACGCGGCACCGCGTTTGTAGATGCCAACGGCAACAGTGAATTTGATGATGACGAGCGCCACCTTGCCTACCTGCCCGTGACTGTGTCTGTTGCTGAAGGACGTCTGTCAACGAATGTTCAGAACATTACCGAGGGGCGGCGCTATGTCTACAGTAGCTTCCGCTTTCCGTTGCTCGAGGAACACGAATACACCTCTGCTGAGGTTAGTTTTGCAGATGAGGGCGACGCTGCCCGCTACAGCTTGCACTTCACGCGCTACCCCAGTATTGGCACCGTTTACGAAGACCGCAACGGCAACAATGAGTTTGATGTTGGCGAGAACCTTGACGCGACTGCAGATGGCCCTACCGGCCTAAGCGATATTGAACTACTGCTCACGGTGCAAGGCTTTTCGCGGCGGGTAACAACAGACCGAGTTGGGCAGTTGCGCACACCTATTTTTGAATCACCAAACGCAGAAGAAGCCGCCCCAGCCAACAACATGCGGCCAGGGTCACTGTTTAGTGCGCCTGCGGAGAGCGAAGAGGCTGCGCTCGAGGTTACAACAACCCTCCACCCAGCTGGACCGCTCGTTCTAAGCCGTCCTACTTTGCCTATTTCTGGCTATGTGGGGGGCGTGCGGTTATCAACCAGTTACTTAGCGCTTCTATTAGCACTAGTTGTTTATACGGCAAGTTTTATTGCTGAAATTGTGCGCGCGGGCATTTTAGCTGTCCCCAAAGGTCAAGGTGAAGCTGCTAAGTCACTAGGCCTTAACGACGGGCAAACCTTTCGTTTGGTTGTTTTCCCCCAAGCTATGCGGGTCATTTTGCCACCCCTTATTAGCGAGTACCTCAACCTCACCAAAAACTCGTCGTTAGCACCGCTTGCTGGCTATGCTGAAATTTTTTCAATTAGTGTGATTGTCGCTAACCAATCTGGTGCCAGTATTCCAGCCATCATGATCATTATGGTTGCCTATTTGACCATCAGCTTACTGTTTGCCTTTGTCCTCAATACTGTCAATGCGCGCATGGCATTGGTAGAGCGTTAAGGAGGTTTGATACTATGATTGCAAGCCGTAAACCTCCTCAGCAAGCTAGCGGTGCGCTCATGTGGGTGCGTGCCAACCTCTTTAATTCACTGGTTAACAGTGTGCTTACACTTGTGCTTGTTACTGGTATAAGCTGGCTCGGCTACCAACTGTTGCAGTGGATTTTTGGTGGTGCGCACTGGCAGATTGTCTGGAATAACGCCAAGCTTTTAGCCGTCTACCGTTATCCCAACGACCTCCTCTGGCGGCCCTTACTTGTTGTCACCTTGGTTGTGTTTTTACTGGGGATGTCAACATGTATTCCGTCACAGAACAACGCGCGTATCTTACGAGGTGTGTTTTGGAGCATCAGCGGCTTGGTGATGCTGTTAACGCTGATTGCCTTGCCGTTTTGGGAGGCTGTGCGTTGGAACTGGTTGCTGGCAAGTTTGGCGGCGTTTGGTGGGGTTTGGGTAGGGCGCAAATATCCAGAGTTACTGGCTAAACTTCCGTTGTTTTGGTTAGGGTTATTGCTGCTCAGTGCGCTCCTTATTTACGGGATAATCCCAGCTGATCGTGGCCCCTTGCGCATTGTAGATGTGCGCAACTGGGGCGGGTTTTTGCTAACTGTAGTCATTACCACCGTAGGCATTTTAGTCAGCTTTCCATTGGGTGTGTTTTTAGCCTTGGGTCGGCGTAGCAATTTGCCCATCATCAAATTTATTTGTATTGGGTTTATTGAGCTTATTCGCGGTGCGCCTTTAGTCAAGTGGCTTTTTATGGCCTCACTCCTAGTACCCATGATGTTTAACGTAAGCCCCGATAGCATCAGCCCACTTATGCGGGCACTCGTTGCGGTGACGCTTTTTTCGGCCGCTTACATGGCAGAAAACGTGCGTGGCGGTTTGCAAGCTATTCCCAAAGGGCAAGAAGAAGCAGCTCGAGCACTTGGTTTAAGCGGTTGGCAAACAACCTACCTGATTGTGCTGCCCCAAGCGCTCCGGGCAGTTATTCCGCCAATTGTGAGTCAGGCCATTGGTTTGTTCAAGGGAACCTCACTGGTATTTATCATAGGCTTGTTTGACTTTTTTAACGTGGCTAATCAAGCTGTAGCCAACCAACCTGAAACGCTCCTGATTCCAGGCGGGATACGGCTCGAGCTTTCCCTACTTATGGTCGTGGTGTACTTCTTTTTTGCTTACAGAATGAGTGTGGCTAGCCGCCAAATTGAGAAAAACTTAGGTGTTGGTGAGCGTTAAGCTTCGTTTTATCAAGCTAAACATCACCAGCACAATGATGACCCTAGTAGTTACAAGGAGATTTTATGAGTGATACCCTGACAATGCCCGCCAACGTACGTGCAGACGCACCAGATGGCGGCGATACAATAATTATGGTGGACGGCCTTAACAAGTGGTTTGGTGAGTTTCACGTCTTAAAGGACATCAACATGTCGGTGAACCGTGGTGAAGTGGTGGTGGTGATTGGACCGTCTGGTTCAGGCAAATCGACCTTAATTCGTTGTATTAACCGGCTCGAGGAACATCAAGAAGGGCGCGTTGTGGTAGACGGCATCGAACTCACCGACGACGTGCGAAATATAGACATGGTGCGCCGCGAAACTGGCATGGTATTTCAAAGTTTTAACTTGTTTCCTCATTTGACCGTGCTCGAGAACATCACCCTAGCGCCGATTCGTGTGCGCAAGTGGAAAAAGTCTGACGCTGAAGAAAAAGCGCGTTACTTTCTAGACAAAGTAGGCATCCCCGAGCAAGCTCTTAAATACCCTGGGCAACTTTCTGGCGGGCAGCAGCAGCGGGTTGCTATTGCCAGGGCACTTACGATGGGTCCCAAAGTTATGTTGTTTGATGAACCTACCTCCGCGCTTGACCCTGAGGTTATTGGAGAAGTGCTCGAGGTTATGGTCAATCTTGCCAAAGAAGGCATGACCATGATGGTCGTCACCCACGAGATGGGCTTTGCCCGCGAAGTAGGCGACCGCGTTGTGTTTATGGACAGCGGTCAAATTGTCGAAGTAGGGCCGCCTGAGCACTTTTTTACCAACCCTACTGAGGAACGTACTAAGTCGTTTTTATCAAAAATCCTTTGATGACCGCTCACGCGCACGTTTTTGCAACCACAGATGACCTCAACATGGTAGGCACAGGCTAGTAGTACTTGCCTTAGGTGTGAAGGATAGCGACTGCTAACAGCACTAACCCCTTAAAGCTCGTATAATGCGAACGTTGTTGCTTCTACTCAGCTTGTCGCTTTATGAAAGATCGTGCGATTTTCGCCATTACCTGAAGTGGTAAGTTTTTACAATTCGTACGTAATGCGTTATAATCTCATTGCTTTCTCATGTACCTTCAGCAAGGTGATGCAGATCAGGATAACTTTAGTTAGTAAGTCCTGTATGCAATGAGTAAGCTCTATGCGCAATCTTTACAAAGTCACGACGTACTACTAGGTTGATGCTTGAGTCACAAGACCCTCATCCTAAATTAAACCATCCATCGTGCGCTATCTTATACGCTAAAGGAATTTTCATGTCAGATACACCCACTGCTAGCAGAACGCCAGACGCGAGAAGGCAAGACACGAAAGATCAAGAACGTGCTGATTTGCTTAAAGCCGTTGTCAAGATGATTCGGGCAATGGTCTTGCGGCATGCGTCAGATATTCATATTCACGCATCTGCGCCACCCTATATGCGGGTTAATGGTGATTTGCGTCAACTCGAGAACGCCCGCGCGTTTACAGCTGAACAAACTATGCAAATTGCTAAGTCGATGATGCCGCCCAAGTCCTACGAAGTTTTTGAGAAGCAACACGAGATGGACTTTGCTTTTATGATCCCCAATCTTGCCCGCTTCCGCTGCAATGTGTTTTATCAACGCGGCTCAGTCAGCATTGTCATGCGGGTAGTCGAAGAACATGTTCCTGATTTTGATACCTTGGGCTTACCTTCAGCGATTGTAACGCAGTTCTCGAGCCAAACGCGCGGCTTCGTGCTCATCACCGGGCCAACTGGTTCAGGTAAGTCCACCACGCTTGCCTCCATGATTGACTACATTAACGAGCATTATAAGCGCAATATTATTACCGTCGAAGATCCTATTGAAATTTTGCACCGCAATAAGCGCAGTTTGGTGGTTCAACGTGAGCTAGGCTCAGATACCTTTAGCTTTTCGGGTGCACTGAAATATGCTATGCGCCAAGATCCAGATGTCATTATGATTGGCGAGATGCGTGACCGCGCTACGGTTGAAGCAGCCATTACCGCAGCTCAAACAGGGCACTTGGTATTTAGCACACTGCACACGCTAGATAGCATTCGCACCGTGAACCGTATCATTGACTTTTTCCCGCCCCACGAACGCGATCAAATTCGCATTATGTTAGCTGAGTCGCTTTTAGGCATTATGAGCCAGCGTTTGCTGCTACATGCCAACGGTGAACAGCGTATTTTAGCGTCTGAGGTGTTAGTCAACACACCACTTATTCGCGACTACATCAAAGATGAAACCAAAACCTCAGATATTAAACAAGCGTTGATGGAAGGTCGCGAAGCAGGTATGCGCACCTTTGATCAGCACCTGCTTGACCTCTGGCTTGCTGGTGATGTAACCGAAGAAGAAGCCGTCGCCTATGCAACCAGTCCTCATGAGATGCTCGTTTGGATGAGCCAAAAGCGGCAACTCAAAAACGAGCAACAAGAACAGCCGCGCTTTTAATCGTCATCCCCTGCTTTTATAAAGTCGTTTAATGTAAATATCTTCGGATACGCATTCATAAACTCTCTGAGGCGGATGTGACCTTGTGTCATGTCCGCTTTGCCGTGGGATTTGGGCAAGTCTTTCAACAGGGATTGCCAAGTATGCCACGCGGTGTCATCCTCAGTGAGTGCAAGTGCAGCTAACCCAACATGACCTTGTAGGATCAGCGTAGGCCGTAGTCCATGTGGCGCACGCGTGTGCTTGACCATGTTGCCAGCTGCGGCGCAGACAGCAAACCACGCACCTACCTGAGATTCTCTACTGCTATCAACACGGTTATTAGTTGTACATTGATGACCTCGAGCTTCCTCAGACGCTAACCGTTGCCGCCTTGATTGCTTCAGTTGCCTTCGCGGATAACAATACGCCCGCGCAAAAAATGCCGTTGCCGTAAGTTTATCCAACCAAAACACACGCGTTGCTAATCCTAAATGTACACAAGCTGTACTTCCCCAAGCGATACCAATGAGAACATCGAAAAATTCTGGCCACGTGCTAGGGGTTTGGTAGCCCTGCTGAGCTGCTCTAAGACGCAACCCGTCTAAACTTTTAACAAGTCGTTCAGGATAGTCTGCAGCGGCAATCACTCTAAGCTTGCCATGTTGCACGCGGGTGAGCGGGGGTCCATAAGGTGCACTCAAGCGGTCGTGCCAATCGCTTCGGGAGAGCACTAAAAGTTCATAAAACCTTTCTGGCAGTTGCGTTGACTCGGTAAGTTCACGTAAAAACTGGGACAAAACTGCGGCACGGCGCTTACTTCCTTTGGAATAGCGTACCCTTGCCCGCGTTTTCGGCAGTGAAAGATCCCGCAAAAACACCTTGCTGTCAAACCTGTCCATAAAACGATTTTACGTCATGTCGCATGGCTGGCGTGCTCGACCAAAATTTACTCGAACAACGATTTACTCGAACAGCGATGGCTGACTGGCACGACGACCTTGTGCATCTGGAATCGCAAAGTGATTAGTTATTAACGGCATAGGTTTTTGGTCAAGGCCCATCCGGCTACGTGCAACTCGAAAAAGTTGCCAGAGTTGCTCAGCATAGCGTCCTTCACCTTTGGTACGCGTATGAAACCGAGGGTCATTGAGTTCACCACCATGAACCTCACAAATGCGGTTGAGGACGCGCTCAGCACGTTCAGGGTAATTAATTTGTAGCCAGTTTACAAAGACATCTTTCACGCTGTAAGGCAGTTGCACCACGCCCATACCGGCAAACTGTGCACCAGCCTCGGCGGCTGCTTCCAGCAAACTGACAATTTCATGATCGTTTAAGCCCGGAATAATCGGCGCCATCATCACGCCAACTTGCACACCCGCCTCGCGTAGTTTGCGTACAGCATCTAAGCGGCGCGTTGCCGTACTGGTACGCGGCTCGAGCTTACTGCGTAAGTCCTCATTGAGCGTCGTCAGCGAAATGCCCACGCTTACACACTCAAATTTACTAAGCTCTTGTAGCAGGTCTATATCCCGCGTCACCAAGTGGTTTTTAGTGATAATGGCAACGGGATTGCGAAAGGCTGCAAAGACTTCCAAACAGCCTCGAGTAAGTTGGAGGGTGCGCTCGAGCGGCTGGTAGCAATCCGTCACACCACTCATACTCACAACCTGTGGTTGCCACTTGGAGCGGCGTAATTCGGCATCTAACAAGGTGGCAATATTGGGTTTGGTCAAGATAACCGTCTCAAAGTCAAGCCCGCTCGAGAGTCCCAAATACTCGTGCGTTTGCCGTGCATAGCAATAGGCACAACCGTGTTCACAGCCTCGGTAGGGGTTGAGGCCGTACGTAAACGGAATATCCGGGCTGGTGTTTTTAACAAGCGCCGTCTTGGAGGTGTCAACTAGATAACGTGTTGGAACCGCGCCATCATCGTTGCCGTAAGCAAGCCGGCTGGGTTCGTCTGGCACGTACTGCAAACGTTCAAAACGGTTGTCTGGATGAAAGGTTGCAGCGCGCCCTTTGAGCGTTGCTAGCTTAGCTACGTCGGAGGTCATCAAATTAGTATAGCTTAAATTTTAAGGTATGTATTGTTGCAGCCTTCATAAAAATGGGAGATAGTCGTTAGGCCCTTTAACAACAGCTAGCCTATGCTAGAAGCATGTCTGACCCACGGTTTATAGGTCTTGTTCAGTCCATTGTTAGTTCCGCGCAAGCGGCACTGGGTGATGATAGTAGCCCTTTAAGTCACCGCCTTGCCCAAGGTGGCGCGTTGCAACGAAGTACAGCTCAAAAAAGTATTGAATTGCTCGAGATGCTGCAACAAAAAACCCTCGGTAATCTCGACGAAACCGAGCGCGACATCCTCCACCAAGCGCTTGTTAATATTCGCACGCTACTCACGCCAGATACCCTCAATTAGTGCGGGCCCTTGTGCAACGGGTGCGTGAAGCCCGTGTCGAAGTTGACGCTGAGGTGGTTGGCGCTATCTCACAGGGGCTACTCATACTCCTTGGTGTTGGTCATGACGATGATGCTGAGATTGCACACGCCCTTGCCCAAAAACTCGTTAAACTGCGCATTTTTAGCGATGAGGCTGGCAAGATGAATCTGAGCGTCCGCGACATTGGTGGGAGCGCCCTCGTCGTTAGCCAATTTACACTATTTGCCGATGCAAAAAAGGGCAACCGCCCCAGCTACACCCAAGCCGCCCCACCTGACGATGCGAACAACCTTTACGAGACATTCTGTGAGGCGATAAGTGAGTTTGATGTTCCTGTTGCCAAGGGACGCTTTGCTGCCGATATGCAAGTTCACCTCATCAACGATGGTCCGGTAACTCTGTGGTTAGACAGTGATGCCCTTTTTACACGCTGAGTGCTAGAGGAATGCATGCAGAAATTGAG
>JBCCBI010000219.1:0-9090 GCA_039034155.1 Deinococcota bacterium
ATTCAAAACTTAGAGGAACTATTTCCCACTTCCAAAGACCTTAAGCATGTCTTTGCATACAATGCAACAGTAAATTGGATGCGTGCATTGGCAATTTTAACAAGCACCGATGAATTCGAAGATATAAGCCTCAAAAATCATTTTGAGAATTTACAAAGACGTAAAAAAGATGTCAAAGCAGATATGAAAGCGTTTGAAAATACCCTCATGGCATTTCATAATTTGGCTTCATTACAGAGAATGAGAAGTGTAAAAGAACATGCTTACGATCTATCAAGGTCTGCAATCACGACTTGGTACTATTCCATCTACTTCACTTCCAGCGCAATGATTGCGGGTGCATCAGGTGGAAGCTCAGATAGACATAGAGGAACTGCACGAATTTGGCACTCTGATTTTATACAAAGTGATTTGTTGATCAGTCCCTTTTCTCTAAGCATTAGTAACTTGGTCAAGAAAAATATTGAGAAAGTTATTGATGAGTACCGAGTAGACAATCAGTTTGAGCTTAAAGAGACTCCTGTAACTAAAAGCCAAGCATGGGGGGCAGTGATTTCATATCTGAGTGGAACGGGTAACCATGAAGTTGAAAAGATTGAAGATAAAGTAAAAAAGAACAAAGAATTTAAGAATGGTGGATTTGAAAGCTTCCGCCCCAAAAAAGCGCGGATCCTGAGAGATAAGTTTTTGAAAGAAGGCTATGTTAACTTTATGATTCAAGCTATTCGCTACAGAGGAAAAGCCAATTATCGTGATGCCATATTTTTATCATATAGCAGCGACTACTCTGACAGAACATATCAGCTGATAGAAGACTTAGCATTCGTTTCTGAAAAATATTTGCGTATGGCTGTTCATTATTTATCAAGGAGAGTTGAAAAAGGTACATGGGAAAGTTTCATTAGTCAATTTGAAAAGCACTCAAGAATATCTATGAGTACTGACATACTGAAGGTGTAAGAATGGAGAAGAATAAGATAAAGTGATTTTACAATAAGCATCTTTGATTTCTCACCTAAATAAGTTCTCAAAAAGTTATGTCTATAGCTTTTTGGTACGACCATAACTAGAGAATGCCTAAGTACTTACTGAAAAACTAAACATGTTTCAGATAATTCTCTTATCCAACTCTTAGCTTTCACAAAACAGGTATTATTTTTTATAAACTAGGATAGCCAAACATTTCAGGAGCTATGAATGACTAATTACACTTGCAATTTAAGCTTGGACTATCTGACATGATTGTTGCGGAGATGCACTGGCAGCAAATCGCTGACTACCTTCAGAACAATGACCTCGCCGTGTTGCCACTTGGCTCAACCGAACAACACGCCTATCTAAGTTTGGCAACGGACACCATTTTGTCCTCCAAAGTAGCTGCGGATGCCGCTGAACCTCTTGGCATACCTGTGTTTCCAACCATGCCTTACGGGCTCACGCACTATTTTTTGGACTACCCCGGCACGGTCAGTTTGCGAGTGAGCACCTACTTGAACGTGGTTGAGGATATTTTGAATAGCCTCGAGCACGCTGGTTTTAAGCGTTTTGTACTCGTGAACGGTCACGGCGGTAATCGTCCCGTTGAAGGCCTTGTTCAAGAATGGCTGGCTGCCCACCGAGGCCGCCAAGTGAAAGTTCACCACTGGTGGCAAGCGCCCAGGGTGATGACTAAAGTGCAAGAGATTGATGCTGTTGCATCTCATGCGTCGTGGATGGAAAACTTTCCGTGGACGCGGCTGGCGGGCGTGGGGCAACCCGACGGACAAAAACCAATGACAGATTTGGGGTTACTTAAACAACAAGACCCCGGTGCAGTAAGAGCACAACTTGCTGAAGGCAACTTCGGTGGTGACTTTGAAAAACCAGACGAGGTGATGCTCAAACTCTGGCAGGTTGCCGTCAGCGAGACCCGCGAGCTACTTGAAAGTAGCTGGGCATGAACATCCTCATCTGGGGCGCAGGTGCTATAGGTGGCACAGTAGGCGCGTATTTGCAGCGTGCAGGTCATGACATTACCTTTGTGGATGTGGTGAGTGACCATGTGGATGCCATCAACTCACAAGGGCTTATTATTGAAGGCCCTATCGATACATTTACCATCCAAGGGAAAGCGTTCACACCGGAAACCTTAACGACGACTGGGCAGACCTTTGAGACAATCTTTTTGTGTGTAAAAGCGCATCACACAGAAAATGCTTGTAAGATGCTCGAGCCTTTCCTCACCAGTAATAGTTGTGTGGTCTCACTTCAAAACGGCCTCAACGAAACCATTATCGCAGGCGTCCTCGGCGAAGCGCGTACGGTTGGGTGTTTTGTGAACTTTGGGGCAGATTACCTCGAGGCAGGTCGCATTCACTACGGCGGGCGTGGGGCGGTTGTAGTTGGTGAGTTAGACGGGCAAACTAGCCAGCGCGTGCAAGATATTCATGGGGCGTTGCTCGAGTTTGATGACGCTGCCATCATTACAGATAACATTTGGGGCTACCTATGGAGCAAACTTGGGTATGGTGCCATGTTGTTTGCCACAGCGCTCACCAACGAGTCGATTGCAGATTGCCTTGCCAATCCCAAGTATCAACAGCTTTTTACGGAGCTGCCCCAAGAGGTTATGCGTGTTGCGTTAGCTCGAGGCATCCAACCCGAGGCATTTAATGGCTTTGACCCTCATGCGTTTATGCCGGGTGCACCCGAAGCCCAAAGCAAAACCTCTCTTGCTGGCATGGTGGCGTTCAACCGCCGCTCCGCCAAAACACACACAGGTGTGTGGCGTGACCTAGCCGTACGCAAACGCAAAACAGAAATTGATGTGCAACTGGTGCCGATTTTGCCACTCGCAGCTGAGGTGGGTGTGGCGGTGCCTTATTTGGAACAACTTGTGACGCTGATTCATGAGGTTGAAGATGGGGTAGTAGGGCAAGACCTTACGCTTCTGGATGTGCTCGAGCAACGCGCCAACACATGAACGCCAGCTCATGAACATCACCTTCAAGGACAAAATTGTGCTCATCACAGGTGCTGCCCACGGTTTTGGTCAGGCGATGGCACACGCGTTTGCTGCTAATGGTGCACAGGTCTGGGCAACAGATATTTTGGCAGATGAACTTGCTAACACGGCAGAAACTGCTCATGGCGATTGTCGCACGCATCTACTAGATGTCACTGACCCAGAAGCCATTAACGCCTTAGCAGAACAAATCGGTCACGTTGATGTCATCATCAGTAACGCAGGTGGTGTGTTAGGGCAAGTTGGGCAGCCAGTTGAAACGGTGTCCACCGCTGACTGGCAAGCTTTGTTTGATGTCAACGTGAGTGCCACGTTTTACTTGACCCGAGCCTTTGCACCCAGCATGAAAGCACGGCAGAGTGGGCGCATTGTGACAATCTCGAGCGGTGCCGGTCTCGGCATAAGCCTCACAGGAATTCAAGCATATGCCTCAGCCAAAGCTGCCCTCATCGGCCTAACCCGCCAACTTGCTCACGAGCTAGGTCCGTGGAACATTACGGTCAATAGCATCGCCCCAGGTTTTGTGAGGTCGAACCCCAGCAGTGAAGCGCAGTGGCACGCGTTTGGTGAAGCTAAGCAACAAGCTGTGTTAGAGAACATCGCCTTAAAACGCCTTGGCACAGCTGAAGACATTGCCAACGCTGCGCTCTTTTTTGCGTCTGATTTTGCGGGCTGGGTTTCAGGGCAGGTGTTGTCGGTAGATGGTGGGAAGTAACCTCAGTCACTCAACAACATCTTCTTTCCCACCCGACTGCTGAATCAACTTCGCTACCAACCCCGTCCAACCCGTCTGATGACTTGCGCCTAACCCAGCCCCATTGTCGCCATGAAAATACTCATAAAAGAGCACGTAATCACGCCAATGTGGGTCATCTTGGAAGGTGTCTGAGCCACCATAAATAGGGCGCTTACCATCACTATCTTGGGTGAACATAGCAATAAGCCGTTGTGATAGTTCGGTGGCAATATCCCAAAGCGTAAAATACTCCCCTGAACCTGTTGGAAACTCTACTTTGAGGTCGTCGCCGTAGTAGTGGTGGAATTTTTGTAAAGACTCAATGATGAGGAAATTCATCGGAAACCAAAGCGGCCCGCGCCAGTTGGAGTTACCGCCGAATAAGCCGCTGTCTGACTCAGCAGGTAGGTAACGCACGGTGTAGGCAGTGCCGTTTACTTGCAGGGTGTAGGGTTGGTTTTCGTGAACTTTAGATAGGGAGCGGATGCCATAGGGAGATAGAAACTCGTCTTCGTCGAATAGGTAGTGAAGGACTTGCTCGAGCCGTTCCCGCGTTAGCAGTGACACATGACGGCGCTCACCTTGCCCAGCTTTGAAGACACTGGCCATATTGCCCGATAGCCACGGGCGGTTGTCTACAAACCAGTTCATACGGCGGGTGAAGTCGGGCATGGCTTCGAGCAACTCAGGTTCCAAAGTCTCAACGGCAAATAACGTCAACACACCTACCAGTGAGCGCACTTTCAGGTGCATTACGTTGTCGTTGGGGAGGTGCAAAACGTCATAAAAAAACTGGTCGTCTTCATCCCACAAGCTGTAGCCGCGCCCACCACAGTTGTTGAGGGCAGTGGCGATGCTTAAAAAGTGTTCAAAAAATTTGCTGGCGGTGTCTTGGTAAATATCGTTTTCTTTGGCTAGCTCGAGCGCCATCTGCATCATGGTAAGGCTAAAAAAGCCCATCCAAGCTGTCCCATCGGACTGTTCAATGTAACCGCCAGTTGGCAAGCTAGCGCTACGGTCAAACACGCTGATGTTGTCCATGCCTAAAAAGCCGCCCTCAAAAATGTTGTTACCCTCAGCATCTTTGCGGTTGACCCACCACGTAAAATTAAGCAGCAATTTGTGAAAGACCCGCTCCAAAAAGTCACGGTCGGGTTTGCCAGTGGTTTTGGCATCAATTTTGTAGACGCGCCACGCCCCCCACGCGTGCACAGGCGGGTTCACATCCTCAAAATTCCACTCGTAAGCAGGCAGTTGCCCGTTGGGGTGCATGTACCACTCGCGTAAAAAGAGCACCAGTTGCCGCTTGGCGTAGTCTGGGTCAATGAGCGCCAACGGCAAACAGTGAAAGGCAGAATCCCAGGTGGCGTACCACGGGTATTCCCATTTGTCGGGCATAGAGATGATGTCAAAGTTGTGTAAGTGCCCCCAATGACTGTTACGGCCCTCTTGCCGACTTTCTGGCGGATTGGGCGTGCCAGGGTCGCCGTCCAGCCATTGAGGTACATCGTAATAGTAGAGTTGCTTGGTCCACAACATGCCTGCAAACGCTTGGCGTTGGATGTTGCGTTCGTCGGCACTGACCTGCGGGTTACACAAGGTTTGGTAAAAACTATCCGCGTCGTCTTTGCGCGTTTCTACAACCTTCTTGGCGTCTGTTAAAGGTGTGCTGAGGTTGGCATCTGTTAATCTCAAATAAACTGTTTGACGTGCGCCGGCCTCGAGCGTCAGGTCATAAACAAACGCTGCTTTGGTTCCTTCTTGATTCGGATTGCTGGCACTTTCATCACCCTCTACAATGACTTTATGAAAGGCATTTTTGAGATAAGGTTGAGGATTATCTTGCCCAAAAATGGTGAGGTCGGTGGTGTTTTCAGTAAAGAGCGTCTTGTCAGGAGCATCAGCGTACAAACGGTAGTCGCCAAGCGTAGAGTGGCTAGCTAGAATGCAGGTGGGTGACTCGAGTCCCATCTTCGGCTTCTCGGGTACATCCTCCATCGGTCCAGCGTCATAACCCCAGCCCCACGTATTGCGAAACCATAGGGTTGGTAACAGTGTGAGGGTGGCAGCATCTGGCCCACGGTTAACAACCTCAAGTTCAATAACAAGATCGTTCTGATACGCTTTGGCATAAGATACAAAAACATCAAAATATCTATCTTCATTAAAAATGCCGGTGTCCAAAAGCTCATACTCAAAATCGTCGTAACCACGGCGGGCGTTTTCATCTACAAGTTGCTGATAGGGAAACGCTGCTTGTGGATACTTGTAGAGCATTCGCATATAGCTGTGGGTAGGCGTGTTATCTAAGTAAAAGTAATACTCTTTGACATCTTCAGCATGGTTGCCTTGCGGGCCAGTAAGTCCAAACATGCGTTCTTTGAGGATGTTGTCTTGACCATTCCAGAGCGACAACGCAAAACAGAGATACTGGTGCCGATCTGAAATACCCGCGAGGCCATCTTCATTCCAGCGGTAGGTACGGCGATGAGCGTGTTCAAATGGGAAATACTGCCACGCATCTCCCCCCTTGCTGTAATCTTCACGGACGGTTCCCCACGCGCGTTCGCTAAGGTAAGGCCCCCAGTTACGCCAGTTGGCTCGGCGCTCACGGTGATCATGTAAGCGTATCTGTTCAGCGGGTGTGTCTGTAGCCATGCTGTCACCTCGTTAGAATTAAATCGTCATTTTGTCCACTACCAGTATGGATAGTGACTGGCATGGCCTCATATCAACTCATATCAAACCACGCAACACCAAATAAAGCTGCAGGTTGCAGAATGGATACGTCACACTTGTTTGTACAAGTCATACATCTTAAAGTCACTTAGAAGATGACTTTATACATAGGGCTTATGAATTTAGACTTTGTACTGGCAGTACTGCTAACTGTCCTGATGCCTTTGGGTCTCTTAGTCATCGCTTGGCAAAAGCCTCGCTTACAGCAAAGGCTCATTGGCTACTGGCGCGTGTCAGCATTATTGATGGTGAGTTTATATTTGCTGATCGCTCAAACGCCGCTTGGGTTTGTCACGGGCATTCTGGCGCGCGTGCTTATTCCGTTGCGGCTTGTGCTACCCCTTGAACCTAGCCACGTAGATAGCCGCGTGTACAGAGTATTCAACGTTTGGCGTAGCATCACCTGTGGTTATTGTGTGGTGGGTGTCTTGTGGACGCTCCCGCTTGTGCACTGCCTTGTCTGGCAGTCAGCAGTATGCAGGGCTTGGTACGTACCCGCAACATCATTTCGGCAACTGATACATCCTACGGTGGCACCGCATCTCTTAGGATGGGTCGGGGGCATTGGCGTAGTCATTTACTGTATTGCATTTGGTTGGCTTTTCGGCCGAGCTTACCGCGCAAATACATGGCGTTATGTGCAACGTGATGATACCTAATGCTGAGCTGCCCCTAACAAAAAGATGATGCCTAAACGGCGAATGTCAGGACATCGCAATGAAAGTCAAGAATAACCCTTCATACTTCCTTCATTGTCTAAGCAAACACTGTTTTAGAACTTCTGCCCAGTTTTATGATGGGCGGCATGAGACACTGGTCTGAAGGGGTGGCACGGCAGTATCTCGAGCGCCAAGGTTGCGAGGTACTCGAGGAAAACTATCATGTGCGAGACGCTGAGGTCGATTTAATTATTGAAGATGGTAGTGTGCTGGTGTTTGTAGAAGTCAAACAGCGCACCACCAATGCTTACGGCACACCTGCCGAGTCCATCGACAACCGCAAAATCTTGCGCTTGCAACGTGCCGCGCTGCAGTACATGAGCCAAGTTCACGGGCGCGACGATTTACCCCTTCGCTTTGATGCCGTGCTTATTTGCGGGAGCCAGCGTAACTATAGGCTCGAGCACCTCAAAGCTGTGTTTTAGCCCCATCTCTTACAAAGTACACACGAACTGAGCACGCTTAGACCTGTTGTAGCTAAATGCTCTCGTAGAGAAGCTGAGCAATGGGGATTGTCGCAGCACTCAGTGTTCTCGAGTGATCCCCGACCACCTTGGCTACCGACAATGCTGGTTTTGCCACAGCTAAGCGGTTAGGTAAATCGTAGACGGAGAGGTCTACAAGCTGCGTCAATGCCGCCAAGATAGATGCTGGAAAATTCCCGCCAAACACTATTTTATTTGGGTTGATGAGCTGTACAACAGCACTTAAAGGTTGTGATAAGCGCCTACCTCGGTCTTCAATCCAGTCAAGTAAGGACTGATTACCCGCGTGGAACATGTCGTCAAGGTAATCAAGCGATAAGTCTTCTACCGGTATGTCCATGTGTGCTGCTAAGTCTGGCAGGCTTGGCCGGGGCCCTGTTTCAGGAATAAGCCCACCAAAGTTAGACGCTTGATTAAAGCCACCGCGAAAAATTTGGTCACGATTAAACGTCGTTGCACCTACGCCATCTGCCATTGACACAAGGAAAATGACTTGCTTGTGATTGTCTGGCTCGAGCGCTTGCAACAAAATATCAGACGCATTGGACGCCAAAATCTGGCTTTCTGGATAAGCCTGTGACAAGCCCTTAATCACGTTATCAAAAGGAATGTGTTGCTGTTTAGGAGTTAGCTCTAAAATGTCACCGTCTGGCGAAAGCGCACCCGGAATGTAAATCCCTATGTCTGTTTGGCACCTTGCTTGTTCAAACGCCTGGGCAACAAGCTGCTGACTCATGCGCACAATTTCTGTCACAGTGTCAGGAAGTGGTGTAGCTTCAGAAACCCACAACGGCTCACACGCAAAGTTGCATACAGCTGCAAATATGCCCCTAGTAGACAGGTTCAACCCCACAAACCGTAATGCGTCCGGGATAATGTTGAGCCGCAACGCAGGTTGTCCCACCTGCCCATTATCAGGTTTTTCGCGGTGCTCCTCCAATAACCCTAATTGAATGAGTTTATTGACAGTCGTACTGACAGTTGATTTGGAAAAGCCAAGCGTATGAACTAGGTCTGCACGACTTAAGTGGTTGTGATTACGCACCTCGAGCAACGCACGTTTTTCCGTGGGCGACAGCGTTAACTGAATCTGCTGTGGCAATTTGGGGCGAGTATTGTCAGGGTCGCAGCTCATGAGATAATCCAAAGCAGAAGCCTATCACGAAGTAGCTTTGCAAGTATTTTGACAGGTGTTGACGGGTGTTGAGGCGTCATCACTTTGACTCACAAATTTTGAAGACAAAAAGTCTTTTCCAAAGGAGCCTGATGTGATTGACTTGTGTCTGTTGGAAATGAGCAGGGTTTGAGTTCATAGGCATACCTGTACGTTCTTTAAAATGTGATATCAAACAGTTTTTATGTTTATGATGCACGACTTAAGTGGTTGTGATTACGCACCTCGAGCAA
>JBCCBI010000220.1:0-9089 GCA_039034155.1 Deinococcota bacterium
AGCTCGAGACGCTTTTGCTCACTAAACGCCCCAAAATCCTGTTTGTGCAACCATCTTTTCAAAATCCAACTGGCCGCACGCTTAGTTTAGAGACCCGGCAAGCAGTGGTTGAACTCGCCAAAGCCTACCGCGTACCTGTTGTGGAAGACATGACGTATGGTGACTTTTATTTTGACGCGCCACCACCAACCAGTTTGCGGGAGCTAGCCGGGGGCGGTTTGGTGATTCAACTCCATACCTTTTCTAAAACACTAGCACCGGGCTTGCGACTTGGCTACATTGTCGCCGACGAAGCGATCATCGACCAACTGGCGCTTGTCAAAGCGCAAAGTGATTTGCACAGCCCTACATTAAGTCAGTGGGTCATTACAGACATGCTCACTAGCGGAGTATTTGATACGCATATCGCCACCTTGCGACACATTCACGCGCGGCGTGCGAAGGTCTTGCAGCACGCGCTCAAGCGTCAGCTAAGTGATGTCATCACTTGGGCAACGCCCAACGGTGGTATGTATTTGTGGTGTAGTTTATCGCCAAGGGTTCAAGGGGGCAGCCGTGAACTATTAATAGCAGCACAAGCAGAAGGCGTTACATTTGCCCTCGGTGAGAACTTTTTTGCAGATGGCAGCGGCAAACGCACGTTTCGGTTGTGTTTTTCGGCAGTACCTGACGTGAAGATTGAGGAAGGTGTGAACCGACTCTGTGCAGCGGTTCATAGCTGCTTGACATCAACTTGACAGCGGTGAATCATAATAATCGTGTGCTTAATTGCATGTGTAGGTAAACATCTTAGGCAGGCTCATCAACGTTGTGATGATATTGCGATGTAATCCTGAGTTTGAGAGTATCCGCTGAAGAATAGACATGAATCTGAAGATGCTTCTAATGCGCTCGAGCAGCATACGCAAGTCACTCAACAACCTTGCATAACCTGTGTACTACAAACGCAGTAGTCCTTCATCCATTAATAGTATGCGTTCGTAATGTCACGGCACGATTGCAAGACGCAAATTATGCACTACTAAGAGATACCCGGTCAACTGTAGGGTCTAACCTGCAGAGCATGACCTTCAGTTCAATGATTTCCTCAAGAACCTTGACCAAGGAGAATTTGAAGTATGACCAATACAGTCATTGTGAGTTTGGTGTCACTAGCGACCTTAGCCGCAGCCGCAGCTGCACTTTTAGGCTGTTGGCACGATGCTAATACATGGGTCTCAGGGCGCTCAGATGACGATGTTCAAAATAGCGCCTAATTGATTCATTAGACACAACTTAAATAGCTCGAGCTGACACAAATCTGACAACCCTCACGAACACTGTGAGACGGAGGTTTCACAATGTGTTTCACGATGAAATGTGTGTTTGCTCGGCTGAATGTAATAGCCTTTCTCAGTGTGCTCTGTGTCATGAGCTTAAGCTCGAGCTTTGCTCAACTTAGCCTTACGCCACTCGGCAGCTACGCTACTGGCGTTTTTGACGAAAGCGCCGCTGAGATTCCTACCTACGACCCCGCCACCCAGCGTCTGTTTGTCGTGAATGCCAACAGTGCAACAGTTGATATTTTAGACATTAGCGATCCAGCAAACCCTGTGCTGGTCATGCCGTTTGACGCAAGTGCCTATGGCGATGTTGCTAACAGCGTGGCCATCAGTAATGGTTTGGTAGCCGTTGCCATTGAGGCTGAAATTAGCCAAGATCCCGGTAGCGTCGTGTTCATAAATGCTGATGGAAATTTTTTAGGCCAAGTTGAGGTCGGTTCCCTGCCTGATATGCTCACGTTTAACGGTGACGGCACGCTACTTCTCGTTGCCAACGAAGGTGAGCCAGATGATGACTACACGGTTGACCCTGAAGGGTCAATTAGCATTGTTGATGTTACTGGCGGCGTTGAAGCTGCCACAGTGATGACGGCTAGTTTTGAGGCGTTTAATGACCATGCGCAGCACCTCCGCAACAATGGTGTGCGCATTTTTGGACCTGGTGCATCTGTTTCTCAAGACCTCGAGCCAGAGTACATTGCTGTCGCCCCAGACGACACACTGGCCTACGTAATTATGCAAGAAGCCAACGCGCTAGCTGTGGTGGACATTGACCGCGCAAGTGAGACCTTCGGCACGGTGCTAGATATTTTACCCCTCGGTTACAAAGACTTTAGCCGCGGTCTACCCGTGATTGATATTTACCCATTCCCAGCTGAACGTCCCGAATTAGGAACCTCTGTTGATGGGCAAACTGTCCTTCTCGGCGGACTTTCTGGGCTTTTCTTTGAAGGTGAAGATGACGACGGCAACATCATCTTCATTAGCCATCCTGACCGTGGACCGGATGCTGGCAGTGCTGACCGCGATGGCGACGGCGAAAATGACGCTCGAGTCTTCCTCCTCCCCGAACTGCAAGCTCAACTTGTTCGCTTCAGCCTCAACCCAGAAAGTGGTGAGATTAGCATCGTGGAGCAAATTCCTTTAACCGATACAGACGGCAATCCCATCTCCGGCCGTCCTAACCTAGCAGGTGACGATGGCGGCCTCATTGCTGTTGATGCTGAAGATATTGTGTACGAGTTTGACCCCCTTGGTGCTGATTTAGAAGGCATCGCCCAAGCACCGGATGGCACCTACTGGCTTGTTGATGAGTACCGCCCTGCCATCTACCACGTGTTACCAGACGGCGTTCTCAATGCGCGCTATATCCCAGAGGGTACTGATCCAGAAGGTGCAAGCACCTACGGTCAAGAAACCTTGCCAGCAGATTATGCACTGCGCCGTGCAAACCGTGGGTTTGAAGCGGTTGCTTACGATACAGATGAGGATGTTGTCTACGCGTTTATTCAAACGCCACTAATGAATCCTGATAGGGATGCCTCTGACAGCTCGAGCATCATTCGTATGCTCGGCGTAAACCCCGCTGACGGCACGCCTCTGAGTGAGTATGTGATTGTGCTCGAGAAACCCAGGTTTGCCGGCGGCAACGTTGACAAAATTGGTGATGCTGTCTATGCTGGCAGCGGCACGTTCTATATTATCGAGCGGGATTCAGGCACAGACGCTAGCAGCGTTAAAACCATCTTTGAACTTGATTTACTTGGTGCCACTAACTTATTAGACGCTGAGATTAGCCCGGTTGAAGGGAAGACGCTCGAGCAACACAGTGCAGACGAACTTCTGCAAGCCGGCATCACCCCAGTCTTTAAACGCAAACTCCTCAACTTACCCTCGTACGGTTACTTACCCAGCGACAAACCAGAAGGGCTAGCACTTTTGCCTGATGGTTCACTAGCTGTTTTGAACGATAATGATTTTGTTACTGAAACTCCAATTGAGCTGGGGCACATCCGCTTTGCCCAGTCCAACATGTTGGACGCCAGCAACGAAGACGGTGCCATCAACATGCAGCACTGGCCCGTACTGGGAACTTATCAGCCGGATGCGATTGCTGCTTACGAGGTGAACGGTGCTACTTACATCGTCACTGCCAACGAAGGTGACTCTCGCGATTACGACGGCTTTAGCGAAGAAGAACGCATTGCTGATGTAACTTTGGATGAAACCCGTTTTCCTAATGCAGCAATGTTGCAAGAGGACGCCAACCTCGGCCGTTTGCTCATCACTACCACCCAAGGTGATTTAGATGGCGATGGTGACTTTGACCGCCTTTTTGGTTACGGCGCACGCTCGTTCTCCATTTTTGATGCGGGCGGTAACTTGGTGTTCGATAGTGGCGACATGCTCGAGAGCACCTTTGCAAATATTGTCCCTGCCATCTTCAACTCGCAAGGTGACAGCGATAGTTTTGACAATCGCAGTGACGACAAAGGCCCCGAGCCAGAAGGTATTGCTCTAGGTGAGGTTGACGGTCGTACCTACGCGTTCATTGGGCTCGAGCGCATAGGTGGCATCATCGTCTACGACATCAGTGAGCCTACTGCGCCAAGTTACGTGACCTATGTCAACACCCGCAATTTGGGCGTGCCTGCTACCTTAGACGAAGACGAAAGTATCAGTAATCCTGACGCTGGTGACATCAGCCCAGAAGGTCTGGTGTTTATTACTGCTGAAGACAGTCCAACAGGTGAGCCTATGCTAGCTGTGTCATTTGAGGTCAGCGGTAGCACGACCCTGTTTGGCATTAGCACCGAATAGCAACAGTCTCATCCGTATTAAAAGGCAGGGAGATGATTCCCTGCCTATTTTTTGGTTTGCTGTGAAGTTGATGCTTTTGTAGTCATCACTCGACGGATGTTGATGAAATGTCATCCTGTTATTTGAAACATGTGATGAATGATGTTTCAGATGGCTCGAGCCCATGACCATCGTGATTGAAGCATCATCACTTAGACTTAGTTGTACTTGAGGCATCATTAACAAAAAGGGTCAAACCCCCTCGAGTCCACATCTCCCAAAATTCATTTGACAAGCGGATGCGCTTCTTCCCACACCTCTGTAAAGACAATCTCACTAAGTGCCTTGCGGCTACGAGTTGCAAACTCACGTTCGCGTTGACCCTCGTCAAGTTCATCAACATTCCCTAAATAGCCGAGTGCCAACGCGGTTAATGGCTCAAACGGTTCTGGAATGGAGAAAGTCTCGCGAGCTTTGTCTTGGTGAAAGCCGCCCATCTGGTGTACATAAATATCATGTGAAGTAGCTTGGATGGTTAGGTGGGTTAAGGCCGCGCCGACATCATGAAACGCGTGGCGGTTGGGTTTGCCGTTGCGTTCGCTGGTGGTTCTCACCACAGCCAGCATCAGCACAGACGCGCGTTTTGCCCAGCCCTGATTACCTTCCATAAGGCAGTTCCAAAGTTTGTCAAAGGTTGTGGTGCCCTGCTTTCCGATAATAAATCGCCAGGGTTGTTGGTTATTTGACGATTGGCTCCAGCGGGCAGCCTCGAGCAAACTCACCAGCACATCATCGGTAATAGCTTTATTAGCGAACGCGCGCGGACTCCAACGTTTGGCGAGCAGCTCAGTAAGTGGCTGACGGGTATCAGGTTGCTTAATGTCTAACAGATTATCTAGGGGTGACTCACTCACAGGGTAGCTCCTTTACATTAAAACGCTACCACCAAGCCTTGAGGCAGACATCACGCTTCCTTACACACGCATTGTCTTTTGGCGACATCGTTCACTTTGCTAGTCATTTCAATTGAGAATGACCTGACCTAGATCAGTTAGCACAAGGGTCAGTTGACATAAGGGTCAGTTGACACGAGCAGACACAAACCTCTAGCGTCTAAAGATGATGTTTGAGTTTGAACCTATTCACACCGAGCGCTTAACCGTTCGGCGCTTTTGTAACAACGATGTTGATAGCCTCTATGCTTACCGCAACGATCTGGCAGTCATGCGGTATCAACTCTGGGAACATCAAGACTATGCCACGATTCAAACTTTTGTAAATGAGCAGGTTGTGCAACCTATCCAAGTTGGCAAATGGATCCAGCTTGCACTCGAGCACACTGCCACCCAAACCCACATTGGTGACATTGCCTTTCACCTACAAGCTGACGGTCACAAAGGAGATATTTACGCTGAGGTTGGCTTTAGTTTGGCGACCACTTACCAAGGACAAGGCTATGCTAGCGAAGGTTTAAGGGCGGTTTTGAGCTATTTGTTTAGTTTACCTGTCCGCCGCGTGGTTGCCCAAAATGATGCTCGTAATGTCGCCTCACAACGTCTACTCACCCGCATGGGAATGCGCCCTGAGGGCTACTTTTTAGCAGATTACTGGTCAAAAGGTGAATACACCAGCAGTTGCCACTTTGCTATCTTGGCGAGCGAATGGCAGTATCAGCAAACACATCAAGATGCACGTGTTCGTGCTGTCCCGGTGACAACGCATAACTGGCTCGAGGTGGCGACACTCGAGCCTCTACCTACCCAACAGCCTTGGGTAGACAGTCCTGCACTGGCTCTGGCACGTTGTGCTTATGGAGACGGCCTGTTGCCACTTGCGTTTACTAGTAAAGATGATGGCGTTGTTGGACTTCTTTTGTGGCAGCAAAATTCTGATGATGCCACAGGTCTCATTAGCAATTTAACGGTGGGTGATGCAAATTATGGGGTAGAGGTTTTAATGGTGGGGCTCGAGTACCTACATGCTGTTTTAGAAACAGACACGTTTATCTTTAACTATCATGCTCAGGACAGCCTCAGCCAAGATATTGCTAAGCAACTTGGATGTACAGAATTGGCAGATGCACCCGCAGGTATAAAACAATTGCGCCACAACGGTTATGTCATGGCGCAGGTTACATTAACTCAGGACTTGTTAAAACGTGATGTCGCTAGTCCCACGCTGCCATAAGTCACACGGACCCGCCCAGAGGTATCTTGCATTTTGGGAATGCCAAGGATGAGGTGTGCGCCGTGGTCATGCACATCTGCTCGAGCTGACTGACCTAGGCTTAACATAGCATCACCAGCAACGGCAGATTTAAATAAATTTCGCCGTGAAACTTTCGTGCTTGCGAACGTAGTCCATGATTTTGGGTGAACACATAAATAACCTCCGAAAAATAAAGCGACACGCTTGGCAAGTCATAGTCAAACAACTTGCAAGGTGTCGCATGATTATACAGGATGTTGTGGAGGCTTACGAATTCAACCTAGTTGATTTACATAATTGCCTAGATTACGGATCAATAAGTTGTCGCTGAATTTCAGCAGCAGCAGCGGGAATATCTAACGTACCATCTGCTTTGGTGAGGGCAGCAATGTCAAAGTTGTAAGGCTTTGGATCTAGCGGAGGAAAACGTATGGCGCACTCGCTGCGATCAAATTGACAAAGCCATTCCTGCGAATTACGAGAAAACGCAGAACTATCTGTAAGGCGATTGTAATAGTCTTGGGTATCCTCTTGAATCTCTTCTATTGAAACCATCTGACCATCACGTATACCTATAAAAATACCTTCTGTTGTTTCAACATAGAAGGAGCTACTTGGTACTGCGACTAGTCGCTTAAGGTTATCTTCTCCACCAATGCTCTGTACTGTTCTCGCTAAATCTATAAAAACCAAAGGTGGATTCGTAGCTGAAGTGAACACATAATAAATATCTTTAGCACCCATAGTCATCGCCCATATACGTTCAGAATCTTCTTGCCTCTCATCACTATCAATAGAAAGCACAAACTCGTAAGGGTTACCAATAGGCACAGGAGAAACAAGGGTCCAATAATCAGAATTTTGACCGTTGATATCTTCAATTAGTAAAGTTTCCATATAAAGACTTTGGGCCTTGGCTAGCTCCATTCCACCAAAGTCCCTATCCGCCATAAGGAAACGCAAGCTGATAAACTGCGAAGCTGCTACAGATATATTACCATTTGCATCCACAGGGGGAATTGGGGTCGGTTCTGCGCTTTGTTGGCAAGCGGTTAGGAAGAGGACGAGACTAAAAAGTGCGAATAAGCTTATACGTTTGGGCATGAGCTTAAACCTCCAACCAAATATTAGACCTGTGAAAGCACAGAATGGGTATTTTTAGCTACCACATAAGATGCTGTTAAGATTAATAAGTCACATCAAACCCATTAATAAGTAATGTTTAGATTCCTACTTTAATCTATGAAAATGAGTTTAAGGGGAAATTAGTTGCCGCTGCTGGGATGCAGTGGCAACAACAATGTTTGATGCAAGGAGCTTACTTTACGGCCTCCAAAGCTCCGTTTCTGGGTGGAATTGTGACCATGCAAACCAGAATGCTTGGTGGCTTCCCAAGTCGGCGCCATCTGCATCAACAGCTTTGATTCCGCCAGCATCTAGTTCCAAATGTACGTTCTCAACCATGATCTCAGCGCCATCAAGTAACGCGGCCATGGCTGTGCTCCGCTGAAATGCAACTGGTGTGCCGGATTCTGTGATGATGCCAATAATGTCCTCATGAACAGGGAGACGTGGATCAACATCGCCTATCGGGAAAATGGGACCGTCAGCATCGCGACCGTTGCGGAAATCAAAATCACGCCCAAGGGCAAGCGCTTCGACCAAAACAGTAGTCTCAGGGTGCTCTCTGCGCCATGTGCCCCAATCGGTAGTTACAACACTGGCTTGCTCGAGCTGCAGGCCAATCTCCGCCAAAGGACCCGTCACGGCATGCCCCAAAAAGGTATCAAACACAGAATAGGTAACCACGTCGTACATGACTTTGTTTGAGCGAATTAACAGACCAGATGTGCGCAAAATAGGCCGCTCGACGCCGTCGGGTAGCTCATCTGTAAAATAAGCTTGTGCCGCGCCGCAGAGCGTGCAGTAGGGAATGCCGAGGTCGCGCCCGCCTAATGTATCGTTCACCATCTCGCGCACTTCCATGATCTGCCTTGGATAGGCACGATATTCACCGTTGACTTCAATGCCGAAAACAATGTCATCGTCCTCGAGCCACGTTGCGTCTTCAGCACTACTTACCTCTGGATTGTCAGCCGCCGGAATGCAATTACAAACGTCATCTGTTGTGTCGTAAGGGCGGTCGTCAATGAGTACGCCGCCCCATGAGACGAGCCGCCAATCAATCTCACCCTCAACAAAAATTCTTTCCCAGCCGGGTATCACGCCGGTGTAGATGGTGCGCTTAAATTCTAGGTAGCCAGGAAACGCGGGCACGTCCCACGCCATAAGGTGGTTAACAATTTCCTGTTGGGGTGTTAAGGATAAGTTTGTAAGCTCGAGCCCTAGCAAGGTCGCAGCCGCTTGAGCAAGGTCACGGTCAAACGACATACGCCAAGTAAAGCGCATCATGTCGCTAATAAGCCACGCTAGCCTAGGGTCTTCTGACTGTGCGATTATTTCTAACGCAACATCTTGTTCTTCGTTCCAGCCGCCTTGTTCAAAGCTCTCAACAAAAACGGTGCGAACTGCACTTTCTAGCTCCTCTGACAGAGGCCCCTCCGGAATTGCAGGAGGCTGACCAAACTGCTCGATTACATAGTCTGGAAGCGTTGCGGCTTCTTGTGCCTGCAATAGGCTAACTTGAAGCAGAAAAAGTGCAGCACAGGCGAGTAGGGTGCGGTAGGTGATGCTAAAAGCTGGTGTCATCGAGATGCCTCAACACAATTGAAAGGCACAGATAGGCTTGGTTGTTTAATC
>JBCCBI010000221.1:0-9045 GCA_039034155.1 Deinococcota bacterium
AATCGTATCGTTTCCGCTACCTGTAACTATAAGATCGTCGCCCCGCCCGCTCTGGATCAGATAATGTTGACTCGATAGCGAGCAGTAATGCTCGAGATTTCACATTTTATGCCCACCCGAATTTAAGCAGATTGAACTTTCTTCATCTGGCACGTAAACATCTTACCCCTAACAATCTTTGTGACCCTTTTCACTCGTTATAAGTTAACCCAGATTCTTCACTCAATGGGCACTTTAAGGTGAGCTATTCTGCAAGCCAGAAGCTAGCGGACATATGCACATGAGGGCTCGGCTAGCTCGGAACTCTAGGTTCTAGATTTTGGAGGACGCTTTGTGAAACACTATCGGCGAAGCTTTAGCTTGCTTCTTTTGCTGATCGTAGTATTAGCAGGTTGCTCGCAGCGCATACCAGACATTACTGACCCTAAACGAGTAGAAATACCTTCTGCTCAGGGAGGTACAGTCACTATTGAGGGGTCTCAGGGACAAGCTTCATTTTTCTTCCCACCCGGTGTGCTTACTGAAGACACAACTATCGACGCAGGGATTTTTAATGACCCCTTACCCCCAGCTCCAAGTGGCATCGTTCTTATTGATCCATCGTACTTTATTGGACCACGCTGCTTAGTACAAGGTCAGCGCATTACACCTGGTGGTGAGGTGACAATCTCATTGCCTTACACAGATGCTGCCGTGCCTAGCGGATTTTTAGAAAGTAATTTGACCATCTTATTCTTTGACAAGCTCAATGAGGCTTGGATAGAGGTACCCAACACAACAGTCAACCAAACCTTCAATACTGTTCAAGGTAGTTTTGGTGAGATGTGCGTTTTTACTGTGGGTGCAAAACCAGACACGGGCGACTTCTTCAACATTGACTTCAACGCTATTCCAACAACTATTGTTGAAGGTGCTGACACCGAACTTAGCTGGGAAGTTACTAGCCGTACAGGTAACAACATTCAAACGATTACCTTACTTGAAGGTCGCAATGGTGATGGTGACGTTATCGAAGTTTTTGATGACCTGAACAACACAACGGTAACAGGTACAGCCGACATCATTGGGCTAACAGAAACTACTGAGTACACGCTTCGTGTAACCGACGGTACTAATGAGCAATCCGCCCGTATCACTGTGAATGTTTTGCCAGAAGTCGTTATTGAATTTGAAGGATCTGGCGACAGTTTCGAGTATCCGGTGCCACAAGTTAATCTAGAGGAGACAGCAACCTTCCGCGTAGTTGAAGGCGTACTCAACTACACCTTGGAAGTTGATGATCCAGATGTCATCAGCATCAATGAAGAAGACCTAACGGGTACTGTTGGTGAAGGTGAAACTCAAGATGTAGATTTCACGGTGACTTGTCTAGAACCTGTTTCCACGCAGATTCAAATTAGCTCAGGCATCTTTGGGGTCGTAGATACGATTCGAGTAAGTTGTTTTGATCCACCAGGCACCTTGCGCATTACAGCAAACTTTACCGATGCTACGCTACCAGTCAATGCCTTCGCAGTAGTTCGAGGAAGTGACAATAGTGTTAACGAACAAGTGAGCTTATCAAGCGCTGCGCCTATTGAGCTTTCTGTACCTTCAGGTAACTATACGGTTAGCTTCCCGAATATCACTGATGCTAATGGTGTAACCTACTCGCCTAATGCAGCTACCTCAGCACCCTTCGTGGCACCCGATCAGACAGTAGATATTGGTGTGACCTATATACGGGTTCCTACACCTTAAACTCAGCTACTAACTCAAGTTTCTCAATTGCAACCCATCAGATTCGTCTGGTGGGTTGCTCTTTGTTGTTAGACAAATGTTGGTAGACTAAAGTGTGACTGCCGTAAGCCAACATCCACTTTTGTTTATCTTTTTAGATGGAGTTGGTTTAGGTGCAGACGACCCACTTGCAAATCCTTTTGTAAGTGCTCAAACACCCACCTTGACCCAACTTTTAGGCGGACCCCTTACAGCCTCAAGTACGCCGTTTTTTGAAGAAACGCAACACTCAGTATTATTCAACGCGCTAGATGCACATTTAGGGGTGTCTGGCTTACCACAATCAGCTACGGGGCAGACAGCGCTATTAACTGGACGTAATGCAGCAGAGGTTATGGGCAGACACTACGGACCTTACCCCGGCCCCACACTAAAAGGAATGCTAGGGTGCAACACCCTATTTCATGACCTCGTTCAAGCAGGGCAGCCCTGTACACTTGCCAACGTTTACCCACCACAGTTTTATAGTCGGGCCAAAGTAAATGCCATTGTGTACGCTGCTCAGCAGGCAGGGTTACGCTTGCGTGGTCTAGAAGAGTATCAACAAGAACGTGCCATAAGTGCTGATTTAGATGGACAGTATTTGGCGCAGCATCAAGGTGGTGTTACCGTTCAGCCACACATGATGGGGTCTTGGCTGGCAACGCTAGCAGCCGAGCACAACTTCACCATGTTTGATTTTTGGCTTAGCGACACCGCTGGACACCGCTGGTCATTTGCTGAGGCAAGTGACCTAGTAACTAAGTTGGATGCGTTTTTGGGGGGTGTGCTGGCGGCAAGGCCGAACCAGCTCACGGTCATGATTACATCTGACCACGGCAACCTCGAGGACAAAACGCGTAAAAGCCACAGCCACGCGCTTGTGCCGTTCATTGTTGTGGGCCCAGCTGCACGTGTGTTTACTGGTGCTGAGTCTCTTGTAGATGTTGCACCTGCTGTACGTCAGTGGTTGGGAGTCAGTTAAGCGTCTTTGCAAAAAATTAGGTCAAATATTAGGCGGCCTGCGAGGTAAGACAAACGCAAACTCACTGCCTTGTTGGTCTTCACTTTCAAACCAAACGCGCCCACCGTGCAATTCCGCAAACTGCTTGGTGAGGTACAAGCCAATACCAGTACCTTCATGGCGTCTTGTCAGTGAACCATCAAGTTGCCAGAAGGGTTCAAACACGTGGTGGTGATGGTCTTTAGGAATGCCTGAACCTTGATCTTGAATACAGACAGAGATCTCATCTAGAGAGTCCTGAACATAAGCAGTGATCACGCCACCTTGCGGTGAAAACTTGATGGCGTTGTCCAAATAGTTGTACATCATCTGTTTCACTTTGATAGCATCTGCCACAATCGGCTCGAGAGCAGCATCAGCTTCTAGTTGAAACGACAAACTCCGCTTGTGAAACTGCTCTTTAAGCACGTTCACAGTTGCGTTTAAGGCCTCTTTAAGATTAACGGCACCCAGAGTAAGGGTCATGTCGTTAACGCGAATATCAGCTAGCTCTAGGATAGTCTCGACTAACTTGGTGAGGTGTTTGCCTGACTCGTGTACGTCAGCGAGGTAGAGCTTTTGCTGCTCACTGAGGGGACCGGCAGTATCGCTCAAAAGAAGTTCGCTAAAGCCGTTAATGGCAGTTAGGGGTGTACGCAGTTCGTGCGAGATGGTGGCTAGAAAGTTGTACTTCATGCGGTTTGCCAGCTCGAGCTGGACCTTGTAAAGTTCAATTTCACGAGTGCGGGCTTGAACTTTGGACTCGAGCTGACTGTTGCTCGCGCGCAGCGCCTTTTGTAACATGCGGGTTTGTAAGAGGTTTTGAATGCGTAAAATAACCTCGGTAGCATCAAAGGGTTTGTGAATAAAATCGTGTGCGCCTAAGCGCAGGGCATCTCCTTTGGCAGCGTTGCTGTTATCGGCAGTTAGAATCACGCGGGGTACATAGTCGTCACTGGGAATAAGTTGCTTGAGTTCTCTAAGCACATCTATGCCGCTTAGATCGGGCATAAGCAAATCCAGCAGCACAAGATCAGGGTGATGATTGTTGTAGAGAGAGAGCACCTCGGTAGGGCGTGTTGTGCTCATAATATTGCTGTAACCAGCGTCTGTTAGTAAGAGCTCAAGAATCTCAATATTGGTTGGTTTATCATCGACAATTAAGATGAGTGCGTTGTCAATGGATGGCGTAGAGGCTGGCAGCGGCGCATTATTGTCAATCATAGCTCACACCATGGCCAATACAACACTGCTAATTATTCTGGTCATCAAAAAAAGTTGGTCAACTGTCACGGTAGGCATTTTGATCTAAAAAGGATGATTGATCTGAGCTGTCTTCACTTGAGTGAGTAGGCTCTTGCAGCTCAACATGGTAGGAATTGGCCTGAAAAGCTGGGGACGATGTTGTGAGCTCATGTTGATAGGGAGCCTGACCTCGCAAGCTTTGCTCTAAAAAAACTTGTGCTTCAGTTGCAAGGAGAGGTTTAGAAATATAGTAGCCTTGTAAAAAATCGCACCCAAGTTCACATAGTGCAAGATATTGCTCGGTGGTTTCAACACCCTCGGCAACAACCGTCATCTGCAAGCTGTGGGCAATTTGTACAATGGTCTTCACAAGCTCGTAGCCCTCATGACCTCGCGACATATTTTGCACGAACGAACGGTCAATTTTAAGGGCATTGGCGTTGAGGGTCTGCAGATAACTTAACGATGAATAGCCTGTCCCAAAATCATCAATGTAGAGTTGTACGCCTAGTTCGCGTAGATGTCCTAGTTGGGCAAGGACCCACTCGCTATCTTGCAAAAGCATACTTTCAATAAGTTCAACATTGATACTTTCAGGTGCTACATGGGTTTCACTGACGACATCACTTATGTGATTTACGAGGTCATCGTGGGCAAGTTGTTGGGTTGTCATGTTGACATTTAAGCGCAGGTCTAAATTAGGAAACTGAGTTTGCCAAGCACACAGTTGTAAGCAAGCTTGGTGGAGCACCCAACGGTCAATATCAACAATGAGCCCAGTCTCTTCAGCATAGGGAATAAATTCACCTGGAGAAACAACGCCATACTTGCTGTGGTGCCAGCGTAACAAGGCTTCAAAGCCAGTAAGCTGGCTGGTAGATGCATTGACGATGGGTTGGAACATCAAGCGGAACTCATTACGTTCATTGGCGTAGCGCAGGTGTGTCTCGAGCTGTAACAGCATACGGGTGCGTTCTAGTAGCTCCTGCGTAAATACCTCATACTGACCTCTACCAGCAGCTTTTGCTTGATGCATAGCAAGTTCAGCGTAGTGCAAGCAAGCTTCAGCACCGCTGCTAAGATGTTCTGCTGTGACGACACCCAGACTCATCGACACATAAAGGCGGCTACCTGCAATTTTGAAAGGTATCACAAAGGCTTCTTGCAATTTTGTGATGATGCTGGTGACATTGCTCGAGCTAGATTCTTGAATAAGGAGTACAAATTCGTCAGCATGTAAACGGGCCACACTGTCGCTAGTGGTAAGTATGTTGCGAAAGCGCTCTGCAATGGCCACTAGGAGGTCGTTGCCAGCACTGTATCCTAAGCTGTCGTTGACAATTTTAAACCGATCAAAGTCGGCAAAAATTACTGTAAAGTTTTGCTGTACGCCTTGTTTATAGCGCCCGATAGCCTGCTCGAGGCGGTCAACAAACAGTGCCCTATTAGGTAGATCTGTCAGCGGGTCATGAAACGCATCGTGTTGCACTTTGTCATACATCTGCTTGAGCTTAGCTGTACGTTCAGCAACTTTGGCTTCTAAAGATTGATTTAAGCTCACCAGTTGTAGGTGCATCGCGCGCATTTCTAGTAAATTGCGAGTACGCAGTAATACGTCTTGAACATCAAAAGGTTTGGTAATAAAATCACTGGCACCAAGCGATAACGCTTCATACTTTGACCGGGGGCTAGTGTCTGCTGTTAACACAATGACCGGACGGTAAGCTTTTTCATCAACAGGTACAGAATAGGCAGGTGTCTGCAGGGTGTTGGCATCTAATTCTGAAGGTGCTGTTTCTGGTAGCCCTGATGCCACATTTGTATCCATAGTGTTCTTGGCGCTCTCTGATTGGCGTTCGGTCACCTCCGAACGTTCTGGGGCTAACGAAGGTACTTTATTAGCACTTGCACGTCGAACAAGTTGTAGTTCTCGAAGAATGTCAAGCCCGTTAATATAAGGCATGAGTAAGTCTAGCAATAACAAATCGAATGTTTCGTGCTGATAGCGCGTTAGTCCCCGGCGGGAATCAGTTTCAACATAGACATTGTCATAGCCAGCATCTTTCAGAATCTGTGCGAGAATCTCAACATTGACCTCCTGATCGTCAATAATTAAGACTTTCGCGTTCTTCATGTAAATCTCCTGAGCTTATGACAGATGCATATAGAGTTAATGGACACTAAGTTATGGGTGTTACACACTTCTAATGTGTGGGTTTGGGTACGTAGTACTTATTGAATGCACGCGTTTGACATAATAGCTGCAGTAAATGCAACAAAGTTGCAATAACCACGATACTTCTGACAAAAGCATCACAAGATATACGAGCAGTTGGTATCAAGCTTTTAACTTACAATGTGTGTATAGCCGAATCACAAGCGTCTAAACACAGCCTTTATTTTAATCTACAACCGACCTTAAGATAAATTGGCGTGAACACATTTTACAGAGTAAATTGCCAGCTGAATTCAAGAAGCGTTAGGGCCAAGCCCTAAGAACCACTGTTCACTCGATTTGCTTTTACCAAGTCTCACAAGCCCTTTTTTCTGAGCTGCGCTTACCTTGTTGCGGAAATCACTACCAGCACTAAAGCCGTGGCGCGTTTTAAGTTCTTGGACCAGCTTATTAAGGGGTTGAGGTTTACCTGCTTCACGCAAAATAGCAATAAGCCAATCAATCTCTTGAGCAACGCCACTTGCAGTTGCTGCTGTACTGGGTTTAGGGCTAGCTGGGACAGCTGTATTGGAAAGTGGTTTGGGTGCTCCAGAAGGTAGCTTAGAAACCATAGTCTGACCCTCTTGGGTAAGGCTTACGCGCCCTGCTCGTTCCATCTGGGTCATAAAATCTTGGAATGAAATATTAAAACTGCCCGGATTAAAGTTGTAAAGATGCAACATAACGTGCTCGAGATTTGCCAGTGAAAGCCCTTTGCTCTTAGCTTGTTTTAGAAGCTCTTCGGCCCAACCAAAGGCATCTTCTAAGCCTGCGCGGTTGATGTTGGGTGGTAAGTCGTCTTCAGCAGCTTGGAGGAGTCCGCCGATATCCCGGTCGTAGTAAAGGGTTTCGTCAGCAGCATCACTGAGGGCATTGGCGCTGGTATCACTCACTTGCACAACGATGACCCGACGGCGGTTGCGCTTGACAACATTGGCAACATGTACAAGGTCTTCACTGTTGCTAAGCAGCACAAATACAGTTAGCTCACCGCGTGTGTGGCACAGGTCAACGGCCTCAGCAGCAAGGCGTATATTGGCACTGCTGTTGTGCTCTTCGTCGTCTGGCATATCGACATGAATAGCTTCAATGCCGTGTTTGTGAAGCGATAGGCCGTCTGTCTGGAAAAGGTTGCTGGTCCAGTCAGCGTAGGCCCTGGCGACAATACGCGGTCCGTAGCGCTCGAGCGCTGCCAGAATTTTGTCGATATCAGGTGAGGTATTGTAGGTATTCTCGAGCTTGTGTTTGAAATCAGCCCAATCTACAAAGACAGCAACGCCACCCCTAGCCACAAACAACCTCAGCCGTTAGTACAACGTTTGTCATATTGGTTTGATCAAGATTGTCCTCAGCACCTTCATGCAGCCTTCCACTCATAAAATTTACTATAACAGGTTGTTTCCCTAAAGACGACCAAATTGTCACGTAAGCAAGCTAAATATACTCGTTGAAAGTGAAAAAATTCAACAACTAAAATAATCTTGCCACAAACTACATCAGCAGTTGTGTTGACAGTTAGAGCTGACACAGTGCTGACATCCAACTTATATGAATACAGTGACTGCTTTAGCAAGATGTGAAATTTGTAGTCATAAAGCGTTATGTAAGTCTTTTTGGGGTCAAAGCTTGATCTTCAAATGACTCAGTTATTAAATGCTTTGATGACAGAGGCTAGTAATTTTGAGCATAGGTTAGAGTGCATGATGTGTGCTAATTGTCGTTTCGTGCTCATTTGTACAAGGCTAAAATTAGCTAAGTAGTTCATCACCATATTTTAGGTAGTTCATCACCATATTTACTTTGTAACTAACTGCGTTAAGCAGGGTATTCAAGGAGGAAAACCATGCGTAAGCAACACGGGCTTAAATACGGAACCTTAGTACTCATGATCGGTGCGGCTCTACTGGCAAGTTGCGCACCGTCATCTTCAGAAAGTGATGAGATGATGATGGCAAGTATGCAAACTGACAACGATGCGTTGCGTCAGGAACTTGCCATACTCCGTGATGAGTTAACGGCTAGCCAAGCTGAACTTGCGACCACACAAGCCGACCTTGAAACGTCTGAAGCGCGTGTTGAGCAACTTACCAGCGCACGGTTATATCTACGTGAACAAGTTGTTGAAGCGCGCGAAGAGGCTGAGAGTTTAGAAGCCACCGTGGAGCAACTGACTGCTGCTCGCGCTTATTTGCGTGACGAGTTAGTTGAGGCTCGCAACGAAGGTGACGCTCTAGCCGAGGAACTTGTTGTCTTTGAAGCTCGTCGTACCTACTTGCAAGGCGAGCTGGTTGAAGCCCGCAGCGAGCGAGACGAACTACAAGCAGCTAACATGGCGATGACGACAGAAGTAGGCAGCTTGCGTGCTAGTGATGCAACGTTGCGCAGCCAAGTGAGTATGCTCGAGGCAGAAGTGCGCGGCTTACGTGCTGAATTAGCAACCGCAAGTGGCAGCGTTGTTCTACAAAACGAGGCGATGAGCTTGCGTACCGACAACAGCCGCTTAAGTAGCGAACTAGCTCGCACAAGTGTGTTGGTAACCCGTAGCGAAGAGCGTTTAGTGGCTATCAACGAAGAAAATGCCCGTTTGCGCAGAGACATTACCCAAGTTCAGCAAACAGCTCAAGTTCAGCTCGAGCAACTTATTGCCTTACAAGGCGAGTACGACGCACTAACTGTGCGCTGTGAGCACGCCGAACCCATGATGACCACACCTGCACCAGCACCTATGATGACCACACCTGCAGCTCGTCCAACTGCACCTAGTAGCGAAAAGTAGAGAAGCGGATTACAGTCTGTAGTCTTTGATAGATGATCTAGTATTGAT
>JBCCBI010000222.1:0-9001 GCA_039034155.1 Deinococcota bacterium
TCATTTTACTTTGGTTTATTGTTCCGTCTAACTTGATTCTTCTTGTACTAGGTACTGCGCTTCATGGCTTTTACATGGAGCAAGCATTTTACAAAAAGGAGCTATTTGGAAGCGTTGCTAAATCTGGCTGGTTCATATCAATGCTTTACAGTCTAGCCAATATTCTTTTAGTTGTCTCACTAGTTTTCGTTGATGAGCTTGCAATAATAGGATATACAGGCTTTAACTTCATAGCAACATTTGAATCAAGATTAGCTTTAGCAGGACTTATTTGGCCTACATGGACGTTTGTTCTATCTGTAGCAGCACTAGAAGCCAAACCTATCCGTCAGGCTAACGCATAGTGCATTCTTAATTAGCCACCTGACGTAAACTACCAACATGTTGTTTGCGTTTGACTTAGACGCCACCCTCGTCACCGACGACTTCACCCTGTCCAACACCACGCGCGACGCCGTTCTAGCACTGCGCGAGCACGGGCATATTGTCACTGTTATTACCGGCCGTCCCGAACGTGCTGCCAAGGTATTTTTAGAGCCGCTCGAGGTTCACACCTTTTACGGAACCGACCACGGCGCGCGTATTGTGGGTGAGGGCAATCTCCTCCACCGCAGTGAAATCACTTCTACTTGCTTGCAAGATATTTTAGTACGGGCCCGCGCAGATGGTGCCGACGTATCGTTCGGCGTTCACGATGATGTCTTTGTGAACAATCCAGATGCACCCGTATGGAACTGGTTGCGCCGTTTTGACCACCGCATGCTGCCCCACAGCGCCTACGACGCCAGCACACATGGCAGCGCCGACAAACTTGTGATGCACAATCCAGCGGGGCATGATAGTCTCTTGGAAAGCCTGCAGCAGGACTATCCAGATTTAACCTACTACAACTATGAAACCCAGCTCGAGATCACCGGTAAAGACGGTAACAAAGGTGCCGCCCTGGCCCGTTTAGCTGAGGTTTTTAACGTTCCCCAAGCACAAACCGTTGCCTTTGGCGACGGTCTCAACGACGTCAGCATGATTCAGTGGGCAGGCTTGTCTGTGTCGGTGGGTCCTAGAGCCCATCCGCAGGTGCGTCACGCTGCCAATGAACATGTGGATGCTCCTGAACAAGAGGGGGTTTCCCGCTGGCTTTTTGAGCACATTTTAGGGCGCTAGTGGACAACCTCAAAATGAATAACCTCGAGACATCTCTACCGCGTACCTTACAAGCCTCAGCTGTAACGCACCCTCACAAACCGCGCAGTGGTTGGACGATCACGGTTGTGGTGATTGCCGCCCTTTTGTCTATTCCAGTTGTCGTGGTGCTGGCGCATCTATTTGTGCCAGCAGGCGAAGTTTGGCAGCACCTCCAACAAACCGTCTTGCCGCGCTACGTGCGCAACTCTTTGTGGCTCATGATAGGCGTGGGCATTGGCACGTTGGTCATCGGCGTGAGCACCGCGTGGCTCGTGACGATGTGCAACTTTCCCGGACGGCGCGTGTTTGAGTGGGCGCTACTACTCCCTATGGCCATGCCTGCCTATTTGCTGGCGTATACCTACACCGATTTACTAGAGTTTGCCGGCCCCGTCCAAAGCTTTCTACGGGATGTATTTGACTGGGGGCCACGTGACTACTGGTTTCCTAGAGTGCGCTCGAGGGGCGGTGCCACGTTACTGCTCTCACTCGTGCTATACCCGTATGTTTATATGCTCACACGGGCTACGTTTTTAGAGCAGTCTGTCACCCTGCTGGAGGCAAGCCGCAGCCTAGGTCGTAGCGCTTGGCGCAGCTTTGTAAGCGTGGCGCTGCCGCTGGCACGCCCCGGCATTGTCGCCGGACTCGCACTTGTCTGCATGGAAACCCTGAGCGATTTTGGCACGGTGGATTACTTTAGCGTACAGACCTTTACTACGGGTATTTACCGTACTTGGTACGGGCTGGGTGAGCGTCCAGCGGCGGCGCAACTTTCGGCGGTGTTGTTACTGTTTGTGCTAGCACTTGTGGTGCTCGAGCGGTGGTCACGCAAACAAGGCCGCGTGGCCAGCAATGCAACCGTGCGCTATAAACAACTCCCCCGCTATGACCTCAACCTTGCTCAGCGCAGCTTGGTTGTACTAGCCTGCGCCCTGCCTATCATGCTAGGATTTTTACTCCCAGCTGGCCTTCTGACAAATATGGCGATTCACAACCGCAGCACAGCGCTTGCCACCAATATTTGGCGCTTTGCGGGTAATAGTTTGCTCCTTGCAAGCATTACGGCTGCACTTGCATTAATTGTGGCACTAGTGCTTGCGTATGGACTGCGACTCTACCCTAATCGGGTGAGTAAGGCAGCTACTCGAGTAGCCGCCTTGGGCTATGCCGTCCCCGGTTCAGTCATTGCTGTCGGTGTGCTGATGGCGTTTGGCTGGTTTGACAACACGCTAGATAGCTGGTTGCGCACAACCTTTGGCGTGTCGTCTGGTTTGCTGCTTAGTGGCACATTGGTCGGGCTTGTCTTTGCGTGCATGGTGCGCTTTTTGGCGGTGTCCTTAGGCATGGTAGAGGCAAGTTTAGGCAGCATCACCCCAAATATGGACGACGCCGCCCAAAGTTTAGGACACCGCTCCATCAGCCGTTTGTGGCACGTTCACATGCCCCTGATGCGCGGCAGTTTACTCACGGCGCTTCTGCTTGTCTTTGTAGATGTCATCAAAGAACTGCCCATCACCATTATTGTGCGGCCGTTTAACTTTGAAACCCTCGCAACCCGCGTCTACCGCCTTGCATCAGACGAGCGCTTGGCATCATCATCCGGCCTAGCGCTTATGATTGTGGTTGTGGGCATCATCCCCGTGATTGTCCTGAGCCGTGCCATTACCCAGTCGCGCAAGCGTTAATAAAACTCATAAAAAAGTTTTTAGGCGTTTTCTTTCTTTTGACTTGCCCAAAAGAAAAAATTTTTCGTTTGCTAATTTAAGGGTGATAAGGGATTAGGCAAAGCCTCACTAACATCTACAGTTTGTACGGTGATCTTCAAAATCTCAGGGAAATCAGGTCCCAAATGACTTTGTAGAAATTGGCTGGTAATGACTGCGCTACCAGCTACACCAGTAGTCCCATCAAAACGCTGTGTCAAGAAGGTAACCTCTCCATCCGCTCTATGAAGACGTATCTCAATACGTATGTCGCTCTTGGCAACACTAGTGGCGATCCCCTCATAAAAAAGTGGGACTATTCTAACAACAGGTGTTTCCTCAGAGAACTCTAAATTCACAGCGTCCATTGCCACTTCAAAGGTGACTAGGGGTCCTATGGGGCGCACACCATCTGGTGAATAGATATCATCCAGCTCATCAAGCTCTGGGTACGTTGTCACGTTCTCATTTGAGACAACGAGTTGAATAGGCTCAGGACGCATAAGCGCACCTTCGTATACACCTAGTGCCACAGCTCCTGCAGGTACCCAATCTCTAAAAAAATCCGTGTGGATGATTTCAGAGAGAACATCCCCTTCAGGTCCCACAATCCCTTTGATAACAATAGGGCTGTTACTCAAATCTTGTGCTGCAGCAATTACTGTGACACAAAGTGAGCTTACAAACGCAAGTAGAACAAGATTGCACCACCGTGTACGCACAAGATTCATAAATCTGTGAGCAACTTTCAATGCCTACGGCTCCTCACCCGTTGCCACGGGCGTATCCTCCCGACTACTCCAATCACTCCAACTGCCCACATACAACTTGGTGTTTTTGATACCCACTTCGTCCAAGGCCAGTACGTTGTGCGCGGCGCTCACACCCGACCCACAGTAGACAATGACCGTTTCTGCCTCAGTTAAATCTTCAAAGCGTGCAGCTAAAGTATCAATATCTTTAAACGTGCCATCTTGTAAGTTATCTGGAAAAGGTAGATTGATGGCAGAAGGAATATGCCCTGCCTGTTTATCCATGGGTTCATTATCGCCACGGTAGCGTTCGGCGCCCCTGGCATCCACCAAAAGAACATCGGGAACGTCTAAGTTTTGCTTCACCTCGTCGATGCTCGCGAGCATCTCGGGGCGTGGCCTTGCTTGAAACACACTAGGTGCAAAGGTAGGCACTGCTGTAGTTAGTTCGTAACCCGCAGCTTGCCAAGCTTGAATACCACCATCCAGCAATTTCACATCGTCATGGCCGAGGTATTTGAGCATCCACCACAAGCGCCCTGAAAACAGTCCACCGGCGTCATCGTAGGCAATAACGGTTGTGTCTGCACTGATACCAGCAGCTTGCAATCGTTTTTCAAACGCATCAACAGGAGGCAGAGGATGACGTCCGCCGTGACCGTTGGCAGCAGGTAGCACCGACAAGTCAGCATCGAGGTCAAAAAACTGTGCGCCCGGCAGGTGCCCTTCATCGTATAAAGCACGCCCAGCTTGGGGGTCAGTCAGCTTAAACCGACAATCAATAATGCGGACATGGTCAGCATTTGTCGTTACTAAAGTATGAAGTTCATTGGCAGAAATTAGGTTACTCACACATTCAGCTTATCAGGTTTAGGAGCTGAGTAGAGACGCGTTTACAACGCTATCTTAGGTCACGCACCTCGACGCTATCGCTGTCTATCACGACAATTCAACCAGTTGATGAAGCTAATTTAGGTTGCTTTGACCAGATGCTCGTACTGGTAACACGTCGTGAACCCAAGCTTGGCATACAGCGCATTAGCACTGGTGTTGCCTGCCTCAACTTGTAAGTAGAGTTGCTTGGCACCTTGGCGCTGGGCCCAACTTGCTAAGTGATGTAAGAGTGCTGTTGCCGCACCGCGCCTACGCATATTGGGTCGCGTAGAGATATTAAATAGCCCGGCAAAACCCTCATCTGGGTGCACCACACACTGACCAAGCGCAATAACGGCGTTGTCTTGCCGGAGGCTGACAAACACACAAGGCTGAGGCGCGTTTTCAAATAACGTGCGGTAAGCAGCATTGTTAGCACGTCCAGGATGAGCAAAACGGGTGTCGTGCTCGAGCCACTGCGGTTCTAACCTCGGTTTAAGCCAAACTTCAAAACGCTTAGGATTAGCTTGCATCATGACCGTGTTAATATCTGCAATTTGCACGTTGGTGACAGAATCACTCGCGTAACCACGTTCATGCAAGATGTCTTTGAGTCCCTGTGGCGCTGAAGCTGGTGACACCTGAAAGCGAGGAGCTTGGCAGATGTTAGCATAAAACGCCTCGGCAAGCTGGAATTTTTGAGCTAGCTCGAGCCCACCCTCATGGTTTTGCGGCCAGGTTGAGTTTGCCCGCCGCGTCACCCCATAGTGATAGCGCAATTGCCAGCCGTCTAAGTGAGCAACAACTTCAGCTTGGTGAACACTAGCTGCAAGGCGGTCTAGGGTTGCAATTAGCGGCTGTTCGGCAGTGGAATGACTGTCTGCATCAGCCTTGAGATCATGAGGGCCCGTCATTGCAATCACACCTTAACACCTTCGTCCTGTAGATACCTTCATGTCTTCACACGCTGTCACATATGGGCGCTCGAGCTTGTGAGCACATATCACGATTATCACTTAACTTATGCCGCTATGAGTGACGACAGTGAATAGCGGTATCTCTGTCTGGTTTACTCGAGACTACGTATCTTCTACGTATCTTTGAGGTGTATACACGTGGAATGTAAAGCTTTTCTCTCTACTGTTTACGAGCAGAGGTTGAGGATTGTAATCATCACTTAAACGCACCTCGAGCACGGACAATATCCAGAATTACATCATCGTGTAAGGGTATGCACCTCTCATCATTTCACCAAAATACTCATTTAACTCACGTTTATGCCATCTGAATTGGGATTTTAATTCATACTTCTTAGCTACGCATCATCCTTCTTGCATCCCAAAGCCCTACAGTACGGGCATGAACCTTGCTAAGCAATATCCCACTGGTATTCACACAGTTTGTTTTGTCGTTCTCATAATCATGCTATTCACTCTCGCAAGCGCAGCTTCTGAGCCACTTCGTCCTGATATTAGCAACGCACTTTATGAGCCTTTTTTCGACATCAGCCATAGCACCTACCCTGAGGCCATCGTCTTTTTGCACGAGCGTGAAATTCTCAATGGTTATGAAGATGGCACGTTTCGCCCGAAAAAACTCGTCAAACGGGCTGAGCTTACGGTATTACTGATGCTCGAGCACACCAACCGCATCTTCCCACCGCTTGGGTGTTTTGCAGATGTCAACTTGGCAGATTGGTTTTCACCTTATGTCTGTGGTGCTAAAGAGATTGGTCTGGTAAGCGGCTACCCCGACGACAGCTTTGCGCCAGACAGCACTGTGACCTATGTAGAAGCGCTAAAACTGGTGATTGACACTTTTCACTTGCCAGTAGATGCCGCCAAAGACGGCGAACCGTGGTACTTGCCTTACCAAAAAGCAGCTCACCAGCTCGAGGTGATGCCTATTCACACGTATGCACCCCGTGACGACCTCACCCGCGAAGCCATGGCCCAACTGATTTACCGCGCCATCATGGTATCTGAAGAGATTACAACGTCTATGATGCTCGCCCAAGAACCAAGTGCAGATGTGGGGTTTGTCAACTTACAACCTGTAGATGAAGCAAGCCTGCCAGATGCGTTGTGGCAACGCTTGGGGTTATTTTAGAACACCTCTGTTAAAACTTACCAGTGTTGATTGATGGCTCGAGGATGCTCGAGCCATTTGTTTTGGGTGTCATCTAAATCTTGCCAGCAACCAAGCCTTGCTACACGCACTCAGCAAGGTCTCATCTTATAATCGTTGAAACTTGGGTAGCCTCACAACCTTGTGATGGCACGCAAGATGCGTTTGTATTGACATCACCTCACCTAGCTTCAAGGGGAACGCTGGGGTGAGATGTGTCGTTTTAGTTGACATCATTTTAGTTGATATCGTCGTAGTTAACGCCTCATACTCCTACCCTCATCGCAGCAATATAGCTTCAAAACTTACCTTAACCTCATACATTTGTCTTGTCTTCAGATGTATGGTCTTTCAACTTATTTACTCAGAAACGCGAGTTATTGACTCAGAAATGCGAGGTCATCACATGACATCTGTACTACCCCAACAAGCCGCCATAAATACCAAATTCCGCACCGAAGCACTTACCTTTGACGATGTGCTATTAGTCCCTGCTTATTCTGAGGTTTTGCCCAGTAACGTGAACCTCAGCAGTTTGTTTTCGCGTCACATCTCACTCAATACGCCTATTGTTTCCGCCGCTATGGATACCGTGACCGAAACACAGATGGCCATAGCTATGGCCCGGCAAGGCGGGATCGGCGTGATTCACAAGCGCATGAGTGTAGAAAATCAAGCTGAGCAAGTGCGCAAAGTCAAACGGGCAGAGTCTGGCATGATTGTTGACCCCATCACCTTGGGGAGAAACGCCATTCTAGCTGAGGCGGACACGCTCATGCAGGAATATCGCATTAGCGGCGTGCCTATTGTGGAAGATGATGGCAAGCTCATCGGCATTCTCACGAATCGCGATTTACGCTTTGAAAGCGACTTAAGCCGCCCTGTAACCGAACTCATGACCAAAGATAACTTGGTGACAGTTCCGGTAGGCACGACGCTCGAGCAAGCTCGCGACATCCTCAACGAACACAAAATTGAAAAGCTGCTGGTGGTAGATGATGCCTACATGCTGCAAGGGCTCATCACCATTAAGGACATTATTAAGAAGCTCGAGTACCCTCAAGCTGCCAAAGACAGCCTCGGGCGCTTGCGAGTTGCTGCAGCTGTGGGTGTGTCGCATGACCTACAAGAGCGGGCCTCGGCACTTGTTGCTGCTGATGTGGACGCCCTTGTGCTCGATAGCGCGCACGGCCATTCCAAAGGCATCATCGACGCACTGACTTGGCTAAAAAACAACTTTCCAGATGTTGACGTGGTGGCAGGTAATATTGCAACTGCTGAAGCTGCCAGGGACCTCACTGACTGCGGTGCAGACGCTGTCAAGGTCGGCATTGGCCCCGGTAGCATCTGCACAACTCGGGTCGTCACCGGCGTAGGAATGCCCCAACTCACCGCCATTATGGATGTTGCGAGTGTGACCCAAGCCGCCGGCGTGCCACTCATTGCCGACGGTGGCATCAAAATGACCGGCGACGCCGCCAAAGCTGTGACCGCAGGTGCGTCTTGCGTCATGGTCGGGTCGATGCTGGCAGGCACCAGCGAAGCCCCCGGCGAAGATATTTTGCGTGACGGACGCCGTTATAAAGCCTACCGGGGCATGGGGAGTTTGGGTGCTATGTCGTCCGGTAGTGCTGACCGCTATTTTCAAGAAAACAGCCAAAAGTACGTCCCCGAAGGTATTGAGGGCATGGTTGCTCACAAAGGGCCAGTTGACGATGTGCTTTACCAAATGGTGGGCGGGCTGCGTTCCGCGATGGGTTACTGCGGTGCAGCTGACATTCCCACCATGCAACACGCTCAGTTTGTAAAAATCACCAGTGCTAGCTTGGTTGAATCTCATCCGCATGATGTGACGATTACTAAAGATGCGCCCAATTACTCGTTACGGCGCGGATAACCCTAACCCAAAATTAGCCTACTTCAAACAAAAGTAGTCTTGCATCAATAGTTCCAACGGCAAGTTGTGAATTACATGCTGCCAGTGACATAGCCACGGTCGGTACACCGTCCATCACTAAAGCAAGCTCATCAAGTATTGTGCCACTTGCAACATCAACAAGACCAATGTGACCATCGTTAAGGGCGTAGGCAACATATTTGTTATCAACTAACGCTAAGGATGTGACCGTTGTAGAAAGATGCGTAGCCCACAAGATATTACCTGTAGTAAGGTCGAGTCGCTCGAGCCGCTTGTCACCTTTGCCAAAATGCGGGCTATAAACCTTAAATGCTCGAATGAGCGTGTTATCTGGTGCCCAGCAAGCAATATTGTCTATAAGGTGCTCTTCACTGTTGTCCCAAGGCACAATTCTTTCGCTAGTACCATCAGGAGAAATACAACATAGCCATTTATGTTCATACGAA
>JBCCBI010000223.1:0-8992 GCA_039034155.1 Deinococcota bacterium
GCGCCACCTTGTTTATCGCTACCAGCAACTTTATCAATTTCATCAATAAAAATAATGCCGGCGTTTTCTGCTCGGTCAATAGCTTCTTGGGTTACGTCGTCGCTATCAATGAGTTTGCCAGCTTCTTCTTTACGCAGGACTTCACGGGCACTTTTAACGGTCATTTTGCGCTTGGCACGGCGCTGTGGCACAATATTGCTGAGCATGTCCTGCAAATTTACGCCCATTTCTTCCATGCCGGGAACCATCATCACGTTGGGGCTGTCATCACTGACCTCAAGTTCAACTTGGCGAGTCTCGAGCTTACCGGCTTCTAGAAGTTGCTGCATACGTTCGCGGCCTTCTTCAGTGCCGCCTGGCAACAAAACATCCAGCAAACGTGCTTTGGCAGCCTCAGTAGCACGGTCTTGGACGGCCTCGAGCTTCTCTGTTTCAACCATGGTGTAAGACGCTTGAATTAGGTCGCGTACCATCGACTCAGCATCCCGCCCAACGTAACCAACCTCAGTAAACTTGGTGGCTTCCACCTTAATAAACGGCGCTTTGGCAAGTTTGGCGAGCCTGCGGGCAATTTCAGTTTTTCCCACACCAGTTGGCCCAATCATTAAAATGTTTTTGGGCGTGACCTCACGCTGCATAATTTCAGTCAGCTGGCGGCGGCGGTAGTGGTTGCGGAGTGCTACAGCAACTAAACGCTTGGCTTTGTGCTGACCAATAATATGCTTGTCCAGCTCAGCCACAATTTGGCTGGGGGTTAGTTCAGACATGCCGCTCGTAGTTGGGACGAGGTCTGTCGTAAGTGTTGCAGTAAGCTCTGATTCAGGAGGTATCATGCGGGCGGATCACCTTTTCTAGTTGCGATTCCTAGTTGTAACTTCTGAGTGTAGTTCTGAGAATCGCACGTCAACTTGACTTTATCATCTTAATAATGCGTGCTCAACACAAGATACATGGATACATTAGCCTTCTCGAGATTGCTTATATCGATACATTTGGGTAGTAGGTAGATGTTATTTTGCTGGCTGTTCTGACATCTCAATTTTAAGTATCAGATGATGTTTCCTCAGAGTCTGAGGATGATTCTGTAGCACTTTCTGAAGTCTTATCTGAACTGGTATCTGAGGGTTCACCCGTTGTAAGCACTGTAGCCTCACCGCTGGTATAGATGTCAATATCAGCCGCAATCTGTAGCGCAGCACGCACAATGGATGGCGCGTCCATGTCGCTGTGACGCACAAGTGCCAGTGCGGCAGCTTGCGCGTAGGTGCCACCTGAGCCCACAGCGAGTACATTTTCGTCTGGGCGAATGACCTCGCCATTGCCAGACAAAATCAAAATTTGCTCGCTATCGCCCACGATCATAATGGCCTCGAGGTCGCGCAACATGCGGTCGGTGCGCCATTCTTTAACCGTGTCTACAGCCGCTTTGAGGAGGTTAGTTTTACTACCAGATAGGTAATTTTCAAACTTCTCGAGCAACGTAAACGCATCCGAGACCACGCCCGCAAAGCCTGTGACCACGTTGCCATCTTGCAGCGCGCGCACTTTCACCGCACCGCGTTTCATAATTGTGTCGCCTAAGGTCACTTGACCGTCACCTGCAATGGCGGTGACGCCGTCTTTGTGAACGGCGACAATAGTTGTTCCGTGCATCTTTTCCATAGTTCTGGCAATCTTACCGAGCCAGCCGCCAAACAGATGATAGCCAGACACCACGTGTAGCGTAACCAAACTAAAAAGGACAGCCTCGAGGACTGCCCTAATATGGCGTTAGTTTACATATTTGTGTGTCTAAAAATCCCCCACCACAATAAACCACATCGGTAAGTTCGGCTGGAACGTCCGCGCTGGGAAACTAAAGGTAAGGGCTTCAGTATCATCTGTACTCCCTACAAACACATCCCTTGGATCAAGTTGCCCACGCGTGCCACCATCAATGTACAGTCTCATGTTGGTAACACGTTGAATGCCTGCATTGCTGGCTGCAAGGGTGAGGCTATCAAGTGTGACTGGGACTGACCCTTCAGGTACAACAAGTTGGAAGCTGAGTAGCACAACATCGTCTTGTTCTGTAGTGGTAGTGATGTTGCCAAGGTCAATGCCAGGCAAGATGTTCAAGGCATTCGCAGGTTCATTACTAACAGTGATTACCACATCAACATGAAAAGGATTTTCAAAGGCATCAGGGTCGTTACTTGTCAAGCTGATTTCTCCTGTGAACTGACCTGCGGTACTGGTATCAACAGCGAGCGACAACAGTGCACTGTCAAAACTGGCGAGTGTCTCCGGTAGGGGTTCACTTACCACACTCAAAAAACTAGGCAAACTCAGTTCACCAATTTCCAGCACCTGCGCGCCTGGATTGCGCACCAAAAAGTCCAACACCACCGTCTGATTACGCTTAAACGTGCCATAACGCAACGGTTCAATTGACCCTGACGTGATGCTTTCAGCATCTAGGGTACTACCGTTTCTGATTTGCATGTCGGGGTTGGGGTTGATGGCAGAACCACCGCTATTACTATGAGAAGCAAGGCCAGTGACTTTGCGAATGCAATGGTTCGCTAAATCCGCAAAGTATAAGTTACCACTACTATCGAACGTGAGGCCATAAGGAAAATTTAGTTGCGCAGTTGTTGCTGCACCGTCGCCATTGTAGCCCTCTATACCATTCCCCGCGACAGTTGAGATAGCACCATTTGTATCTAACTTAAGAATACGGTCATTGCCTGAATCTGAAATGTACAAGTGACCGCTATTATCAAAAGCGAGGCCAGAAGGTCTGTCCAGTCGCATAGACGCTAGACCACCACTGTAGCCTCTACCCACGACCGTCGAGGCAATGCCATTTACACCTACTTTGAGTATACGGCCGTTGAATTGGTCGGCAATATATAGGTTGCCAGCACTGTCAAAGACAATTTCACGTGGGTGTCTTAGTTGTGTATCTGTTGCTGCACCACCATCATGACTATAACCCCCTCTACCATTTCCTGCCACAGTTGAGATAATGCCATTTGTATCCACTTTACGAATGCGATGGTTATATGTATCTGCAATGTATAGGTTGCCGTTTTGATCAAAGGTGATAAAAAAAGGAACCTGTAAGTATGCATCTGTAGCTGCACCACCGTCACCAACATCATATCCAGATCTTCTACCATTTCCCACCACAGTTGAGATAACGCCAGTGATTACATCCACTTTGCGAACTCGATGGTTGCGTGTATCCACAATGTATAGGTTGCCAGCACTGTCAAAAGTGATATCACGAGGACGGTTCAGTTGTGCATTTATAGCTGCACCACCATCACCACTGTAGCCCATTGTTCCATTACCCGCTACTGTAGTAATGATGCCAGTAATGGTATCTACTTTACGGATGCGATGATTATATGCATCCGCGATGTATAGGTTACCAGCACTATCAAAGGCGATATCAGAAGAGTAGTGTAATTGCGTAGCTGTTGCAGCACCGCCATCGCCACCGTAGCCCGTTATGGCGCACGTTCCCGCCACAGTACTAATTGTCTGTGCTACTCCCACCACTACAAACCACAAACTAAATACAACAACAAATCTAAGTGTCCATGCTAAGTGTGTGCGTTTCATTCAAGCACCTCCACTGTGCGTTGGACATCAGCTGCGATCGTAATGGTGATGTCTACATCAGTTGTGACATTCCCACTGACAATGGACAAGCTGAATTGGGTAGGTAATGGTGAGGTAGTGGGTGCTGCTGCAATAGGTGGATTAAGTGCCTCACTTTTAAGGATGGTTGTGTTGGTGCTTAGTTGGGGTGGATTATCGGGGTTAGGGGTGACGATTTCGAGATTGTCTGGGAGTGGGTTAAAGGTGTTGGTGACCCTAGTAACGAAATCTTCGTTACTTTCATTATCCCCTTGGGTAACTCTGGTAATGTCTTCATCCACAAATGCAAAGGTAAGCGCAAAACTGTTGGGATAGCCTGCTAGGTTCTCAGGGTCATAGGGGTATTGGACTGCAATGGTCACAACACCTTGTTCACCTACAGCAATCGACCTGTTACCTTGCCCCGTAATGTTGCTGGCCACAAAGCCTCGAGAAAGAACCTCAAAGCTGTTCTCTGGATAGGCTTCGTCCAGTAACGCTTTGACACGTACTCTGTCTTCTTCCACAAACGCTTGCATATCAGCATCAGCTGTGTCTGAACCGTGTACAGAGATGATAGAAGGTGCCATGTCTGTGTTAGTGATTTCACTACCCAGAGCATCACGTAGTCCGCTCACGTTTGTGCCTGCGAGAGTGTTAGGCGTGGAAATACCGTACAGTGTTAAATTGCTTAGGTCACGGTCGCTGGTGTTCTCAATCTGATAGGTAATCTCTTGAACACGTACCCCATCACTATCAATGGATGAACGGTCAACGACAGAGAAAGCAAGACCAGGGACGAGTGCTTGCACAGTAACTGTATCGTGATGCAAGTCAGCTATTGCCAGTAAACCAGTCTCACCTCTCCTTGCAGGGTCAACATTGGGGGAAGTTGTGCTACATGCAACCAAAAACAGCAATAAGAAAACCTTCGACCAGCCATGCTTATACATGTGCCGCTCCTATCTAAGACGTAGGTAACCCGGGTGGCTCGAGCATCTTGACAACTATAAGCATAAAATTTTTATGAAGGTTTTGATGTAGTTTAGATAAAACACAGTAGTACAAAGACATTTTTTATGCCAAGAAGTGTGTCAATGAATGTTCACTGCTCGAGCTACGCAAATGACACATATCAAAAGAAAGGCGGCACGAAAGTGCCGCCTCAACAAAGCTAAGTTAATGTGCTTAGAAATCCCCCACCACAATAAACCACATCGGCAAGTTCGGCTGAAAGATTCGTGGATTAAAGTCAAAACTAAGGGTTTGGGTATCTGCCGTTGACAGGAACACATCACGGTTGTCAAGTTGTCCTCGTGTACCGCCATCAATGTAGAGCCTTAAGTTACTTGCTCGCTGAATACCTAAATTACTAGCTGCAAGAGTCAGACTATCCACCGTAACAGGAACAGACCCCTCTGGCACAATCAGTTGGAAACTTAGTAGGACAACGTCATCTTGCCCTGTGGCTGTGTTGACGTCACCAAGGTCAATACCGGGCAAAATGTTCAAAGCATTGGCGGGTGTTTCACTGATACTGCCTTTGATGGTAAACACAAACGGATTCTCAAACGCGTCTGGATCGCTGCTGGTGAGGCTGAATGTACCTTCAAGTGCCCCTGCTGTGTTGGTATCTACCGTAAGCGTGAGTAAGCTACTACCAAAGCTAGGTAAGCTTGCGGGCAAGGCTTCACCTGCGTTGCTCAAGAAGCTAGGCAAGCTAAGCTCACCAAGTTGCAAGACAGTTGAACTAGGGTTGCGAATCAAGAAGTCAACGGTTACCCCTTCACCGCGTTTGAACGAACCAATGTTGATGGTTGTACCAGAGGTGATGCTGTCTGCATCTGTGGTTGCGCCGTTTCTGATTTGTATGTCACCACCACTACCTAGGCTAGCAACATCGTTGTCAGTGATGTTCACGGTGACATCAGCAATTACGAAAGTGTCAGGATAGTCACCTCCGTCGCCTATGGTGATGGCATGGGTAATGGTGCTGGTGTGATTGCCTTCCACATTTGCATCATCCACGGCTAGTACGTTGACTGTTTGAGGCGTGGTGTCGTTGAAGATCAGGTCAATCGCTGTGCCTGCACCTCCACCCAAGTCTGTTTGAGCATCGGGCGTGAGGGTGACAGTTACAGCAGCCGCAGGGTTGGTATTGAATGAAACGTCGTACGTAACGGCAGCTCCACCTTCTGCAGTGGCAAGAGTTGTGGGGGTGATAATCACCGCAGGTTCATCGTCTGTAATAGCCACGGTGATGTCAGCCAATACTGCCGCGTCATAGTTGCCATCCCCACTGGCTACGGTGAAGCTGAGTGTGCCTGTGTGAGCACCTTCAACATCAGTATCATCATTGGCAGTGACGTTGATGGTTTGGGGCGTATCCCAATTAGCAGGGGTAAACGTCAAGGTGCTAGCCGTGCCTGCGCCTGTGCCAATATCCAATTGGGTATCAGGCGTAACAGTGATGTCAACATCGGCTGTAGGAATGCTCGTAAGTACGACGTCGATAGTGTCGGTTGCGCCACCTTCGGTGACAGCAGTATCGCCACCTGACTCGGTGATGCTAAACCCTGCAGTTTGAATAGTGAGGGTGCCTGTGGTGTAGGTAAAGGTGTAGTTAGCTGCGGCTGCGCCACTTGGGGTGATGGTGTAGATGCCTGCGGTGTTGTAGTCAGGGGCGTTATCAGCAAAGCTCACAGCCGTGGTGAGGACGGTTTCATCATCTGGTGCAACGAAGCCTGCATAGGTCGCTGTAAAGGTGGGTGTGCCACCTTCGGTGGTGACGATGTCGTCAGCAGTGACAGTGACATCGGCTTGATTTACAGTCAGTGTGCCAGCGGTGCAGATATTCAGGGTGTAGTTATTGTCGGTGAACGGAGCAGTATCACAGGTGATGGGATATGTGCCTACGTTTGACGTGGCGATTGCTGTGGTTGCCAGTGTTGGGGCAACGTCAATATCGGCAGCCGTATCACCGAGGACAAAGCCTGTGTAGGTGAGAGTCAATGCGGGGTTGGCAACGCCATAGTCACGATTTTGGTTGTTAACAGTGGCGTCTAAGGCTTTTTGAGCAATCGTAATGTCTTGTTGTACTTGGACAGCAGCATCGTATTCAGCATCGCCTGCTTGGTCTGCGTTGATGGTGCACGTACCTGCCGCCACAATACTCACAGTTGAGCCTGTGACGGTGCAGACGGCTGGTGTGTCTGAGGTAAAGGCAACTGCCAAACCAGAAGAGGCGCTAGCAAAAGCACTGATGTCGAAGTCAGCATTGCCGTAGGTTTTAGTAGGCAAGGTTGACAGGTCGAAGGCGATGGTTTGGCAGGCGAGCAAGTTGGATTCAAATGCGCCCATATCAACCGTGACGTTTTGAATGCGAGTGTTGCCTGCTAGGTCGTTACCTGCGGGGGCTGAGGCGTTGTTGCCTGTGTTGATAGCAGGGGAGCAGGCTACGAGAGTGTAATCGCCTGAAGTGGTGGGGGCGCTAGCTGCGGATTCTGGGGCAGTGAAGACATCTGCAAGGACAAATCCGACGAAGCTATCACCTGTGGACTGACCTGCTACGAAGCCATAGGCGCTAGTATTGAGGGTGATGCCGTTAGACGCAAAAATTTGTGGGTCAGTGGATGCATCGTTACCCAGCACGAGGCTGTTGGTGAGGGTGACAGCCCGGTTGCTGTAAATCCCGCCGCCGTCGTCGGCTGCCTCATTTCCTGCGATGGTGCTGTTAGTGACCGTGACGTCGCGAGTACTAAGAATCCCGCCGCCGTTGCCGTTGTTTACCGTATTCCCCGAGATGATGCTGTTAATGACCGTGACGGTTCGGTTACTGTAAATCCCGCCGCCATCTCTACTTGTTGTATTCCCCGAGATGGTGCTGCCAATGACCGTGAGGTCGCCAAAACTGGAAATCCCACCGCCGCCGCTGTTTGCCGTATTCCCCGAGATGGTGCTGTTAATAACCGTGACGTCGCTAACGCCGCGAATCCCGCCGCCATCGTCAGCGTTAGCGTCACCTCCTGTCACTACTAAGTTATTGATTTCAAATGTGCCGCTGCCTGTGTGGTGGAAAATGCGAAAGGCATTGTTGACATCAATCGTAATGGGGTTGGCAAGGGCGCTCGCGTCGATGGTGAGATTATCAAGACCTGTTAACAATTCTCCTAGAGAAAGGGTGATGGTCTGTCCTGAAAGGCTAGCATCGAAGGTAATGGTGTCACCATCTGCGGCGTTGGCAATGGCTTCGCGCAAACTACAATCTGCGGTGTCACAACTGCCGTCGTTGGTATCGGCGGTTTTGTTGACAATGGTGGTAGCAGGTGCGTTTACGGTGAAGCTTTGTTGTACTTGGGGTGCAACTGCGTACGTAGCGTCACCGGCTTGGTCAGCGTTAATGGTGCATGTGCCTGCTGCAACAATCGTGATCGTTTCCCCGTTTGTGCCACTGACCGTACAAACACCTGTAGTTGCAGAGGTAAAGGTAACGGCCAAGCCCGAATCTGCAGTTGCACTGATGTTGAAGTCTGCATCCCCCAAGGTTCTATTGGCTAAGGGGTCAAAGGTGATGCTTTGGGGGCAATTAGGTCCAAGATAGTCAACATCCTGAGTTGTTGCTAAAGTGCCACCATTAACGGTTCCACCAACACTCCACTGTTCACCTCTGCTTGCTAGGTTGTTCTCAACGGTGACGCAGCCTGACAGGGTAAGGGCGCCGCTACGGCTGTAAATCCCGCCGCCACTACTGAGTCCCCTATTCCCCGAGATGGTGCTATCAGTGACGGTGACGATACCTTCGCTGTAAATCCCGCCGCCATCAGTACCTGCCGTATTATCCGAGATGATGCTGTTGGTGACGGTGACGATACCTTCGCTGTAAATCCCGCCGCCGTCGAAGATCGTCTCATTTTCTGAGATGATGCTGTTGGTGACAGTGACGTTGCCTTCGCCAAAAATCCCGCCACCGCCTTCGCCTGACGTATTATCCGAGATAGTACTGTTAGTGACGGTGACGGTACCTTCGCTGTAAATCCCGCCACCATTGTTGCTAAAGCCAGGGTCACCCCTCGTCACTACCAAGTTGTTGATTTCAAACGTGCCATTGCGCGTGTGAGTGAAAATGCGGAAGTTATTATTCCCAGCAATCGTGACTGGGTTGGCAAGGCTACTAGCATCAATTGTCAGGTTGGCAATGGTAATGGTTGGCAGCACACTCCCCAGCGTAATCGTCTGCCCCGCCAAGCTAGCATCAAAGGTAATCGTGTCACCATCGCTAGCGTTGGCAATGGCTTCCCGCAAGCTACAATCTGCGGTATCACAACTGCCGTCGTTGGTGTCGGCAGTTTTGGTGACAACCGTA
>JBCCBI010000224.1:0-8972 GCA_039034155.1 Deinococcota bacterium
AGGACAAGCTAACCCCGGCTATGAACCTGAAGAAGATGCTGCTACTTTATACAAGATTTCTGAAGTAGCTTGGTTTGACTTAAAATCTGAGGAGAGCTGGGATTCCTCAATCTTTAGTAACCCTATTGCTTATCCTATGTTACAAATAATCCAACGAAAGCTCGGCTACATATAGAACTCCAGCATTTACCATCCACAAGCAAAGCTGAGGTTCATCGAAAACCCCAGCTCTACAATGTAGATATTTAGATAGTATGTTGCTTCAGCATTGTTGATGTACTTGACCGTCACATCACTAAGGTAATCACGCAATATGACAGCAGATTAGAACATCCGCAGCAACGGCCGCCACCACGGAATTGCCACCAGCATCCCCAGCGTTCCTAAAGTATAACCAACGGCTGCCCACATATACTTGCGTCCGTTTGCTTCAGCGCGCTTAGACATGCTGTAACCAAGTTGGGCAGGCACAAACGCCAAGATCATCACAAAGATATGAAACGCACCAAAAAAGACAACTTCAACCTCGCGTATGTCGGTTGTCATGAGCACGCGCAACGCCCTCATGCCGAGGGGACTAATTGTATAGAGTACGAGGCCGAGCACAATTTGTAGACCATAGCTCGAGGTAAACGCAATACCACTAGCGCGCTCGAGCGTCCCCCAAGTACGTTTTTGAATCATCCCCCGATATACTGCCACAAGTGCTGCTAGCGCACTCAGCAAGACCACCCAGCGCAGGAAGTTGTGTAAAACAAGCAAAAAGACATACATGACGTTCTCCTTCAACTTTAGTCGTGATGTAAATATGATCTAACACCTGGTCACTATCATCACGATACTTGTATGGATTTCAGGATTTTGAGGTTCGTAGTTTAGCGGCAACCTCAACAAGGTATTATCAGCCTACGATGAATACGCTTACTAAGCTGGATTGCTCGTGACGGAAAGGCTTCATCAAGGTTGGAAGCAGCATCACGTCATTGTGGGAGCTGGTATTGCAGGCTCGAGCCTCGCCTATGCGCTCAGCAAACACGCCAATGTGCGTGTCACTTTAATTGAGCGAGGGCACATTGCTCAGCAAGGCGCTTCGTCTGTACCGCTTGCCCTGCTTAACCCACACCGTGGCCGCAGCGGACGCGCTTCAGATAAAGATTTAGCTGGTCTAACCGCCATGCACACCCTCGCTAATGACTTGACAAACCAAGGTTTAGATCATGGCATCTCGCTCACAGGTGTTTTGCGGATTGCCTCCACACCTCGACAAGCCAGTAAGTGGCGCAAACTTACAGGGGTTACGTGGCTAGACCATGAGCAATTACCTAGCAGTTATCACTGTCCTTTTGGGGGATTTTTAGTACCAAGTGGGGGCTGGCTCAAATCTCATAAACTCTTACGTGCTTTGGTAGATGCCTCCAAGCAACGTGGTACTACCGTGTTAGAACGTCATCACGTGGCGGATGTTGTACCAACCTCAACAGGTAAGTGGCAGGTTATGACTGAGCATGAAGGTGAGGTAGGTATGCTCGAGGCAGACGTTGTTCACTTATGCATTGGCGCAGACACATATCTACCTGACTATTTACCTGAGGAAATTACCGAGCGGCTCGAGGGCGATGTCATCGGACTTGCTAACAACATCGCCATGCCCTACCCTATTGCGGGTGCAGTGTACGGTGCTAAAGATGACACCACTGTCTACATCGGCGGCAACCACCGTGACCAAGGTGAACCCGACCCAGATGCTCCTTTGCGATTACGTAAAAGTGCAAGCTGGTTTGTACCTGGCTTAGCCACTGCCAAGGTTAGTTCTGTCTGGACAGGCGTGCGTGCCAAACAAGCAAGCGGCCAGCCCCTCATTCAAGAGCTAGCCGCAAATTTATGGTTTATGGGGGCGTTTGCTGGGCGGGGGTTTTTGTGTGCGCTAGCGGAGGCGAACACATGGGTAAAAACTCATCTTCTCTAATTAATGAGATGTTCTTTGAGATAATCTCCAAGCTCGTTGGTTGCTACCCGCTCTTGCGCCATCGTGTCCCGATTGCGAATGGTCACAGTATCAGTGAGTGCGCTATCATCCCCTTGACCAATGGTGTCAAAATCAACGGTCACACAAAACGGTGTACCCACTTCGTCGTGACGGCGGTAGCCTTTACCGACATTACCTGTGCCTTCGTAAAACACCCGTCCCAGACCCAAAGCTTGTAAGTCTTGGCGCAGTTTACGAGCTTTGTTAGCAATATCTGGCTTGTTGCGGGCGAGCGGAATGACTGCTACCTTAATGGGTGCTAAGTGCGGTTGGAGTTTCAGGACGGTGCGCGTTTTGCCATCATCTAAGGTTTCACGGGTGTAGGCTTCAGTGAGTACTGCAAGCACTCCACGGTCAACCCCAGCAGACGGTTCAATCACAAACGGTACGATGAGTTTATTTGTGTCTGGGTCAGCAATTGTGAGTGCAGCAATACTATCACTGTTCGGCGTCACGTGCGCGTTGAGATTGTACTTAGCTTGGTTTTTACTGTGTGAGCCAAGGTCAAAATCAGTTCGGTTGGCGACGCCCTCGAGCTCTTCAAACCCGTGCGGAAACTTGTAGAGGATATCTACTGTGGCTTTAGCATAGTGCGCTAACTCAGCAGGGTCTTGGTCATGAGGTCGCAAGTTATCACTTTGTAAGCCCTGAGCGCGCCACCAGGCAAGGCGGTCATCTACCCAACGCTGGTGCCAAGCTTCGTCTTTACCGGGTTTTACAAAAAACTCAATTTCCATCTGTTCAAACTCACGCACTCTAAAAATAAAGTTGCGCGGCGTGATTTCATTACGAAACGCTTTACCAATTTGGGCGATGCCAAAGGGGAGTTTCCTCGAGGTTGCATCTAGCACGTTTTTAAAATTCGTAAAAATCCCTTGCGCGGTCTCAGGGCGCAGGTAAGCATAGGACTCTTCATCAGCAACGGGGCCTACGTTCGTTTGGAACATCATGTTAAAGGGCCGTGGTGCTGTCCAGTTGCCGGGTTTGCCAGTGTCTGGGTCAATCACCTTAGCAGCAGTTAGTGCGTTACCAGCTTCAGCACTCGCCTCGAGCAACAACGGTATCAACTTCGCCAAACTAGTATCTTCTGGCAAGCTGAGGTTACTAATCACTGCGGCTAACACGCCGGGCGCCTGATCTGCTAGCAAGTGGTCCAGGCGATAGCGCTTTTGGCTGTCACGGTTATCTACCAATGGATCGGTAAACGTGGCCTCGTGACCAGACTGACGCAAAATCATTTTATGCGTGAGAATAGACGCATCGAGCCCTTCCATATCGTCACGTTCATAGACGTTCGCCCGCCACCAGGCAGCTTTGAGGTTATTTTTGAGTTCCACCCCAAGCGGCCCGTAGTCGTAGGTGCCTTGTAAACCGCCGTAGATGCTCGAGCCCGGAAAAATAAAGCCACGCCGCTTACAAAACGAAACTAACTCGTCCATAGTTGTCACGTGTTCAGATGTGGCTTGTTCAGATGATAGTACTGTCATGGTGACCTCCTGCACCGCTTAGAGGTACACCCCAAGCAGTTCATAACCGCCTAGGGACGGAAGATGTCTGCACATAAAAATTGACAGCTTCCGCGGTTCCACCCTAGTTCCTCAAGGGTTAGCCTCGAGGCACTTTCAACATCACATGCGCTGTGACTGGCGAGTAAATGTAAACATCTACCACTGCTCCCCGCTGCCCTTCACGTAGCCACCATCATCAGGCTTTCACCGTCCCTGACTCGCTTATCCTTAATTTAGAATCTTAGTTTAGAATGAGGCTTGACTACGCTACTCCTGCGGATCAATGCAAACTTTATTGTGACAGACTTAGTTGAGAAGGTCAACGCCTACAGATGCACGGTCTGACGTTTAAGGTCAACTTAAAGCACATTATCAAATTGCTAAATACCAATATCACTTATGAAGATATTACACACATGACATTTCCATGACGTTTACATGGTAGTGAAAATGTAAAGATCGAGACTTGTAAGTTCGCCAGCACATGTAACAATGCTCCATGCCAAAAGTCAAAAGTACAAAAAACGGTCAAGCAGCCAGCAAAGGGCACAAAAAATCAACCCCAACCAAGAAAAAAGCTAAAGCTGCAGCTAAGCCAGCCAAAAAAGCACCTAAAAAAGCGCCACCACCTGAGAACTTGAGTTGGTTGCGCACCCCTACTTACGACGAACTTCCCGAGGGTGTACAGATGATGTTAGATAGCGCCAACGAACAAGCTGGCATGGTGCCTAACGTCATGAAGATTTTTTCGCTCACGCCAGAGCACTTCACCATGTGGTTTGATTACTACAATTTTTTACAAAAGCGCGATGACAGCACGCTCAGCCGTAAAGAGCGCGAAATGGTTGCCTTAGTTGTCTCGTCAGAAAATGAATGTGAATACTGTTTAGCTTCGCACAGTGCATTTTTACGCGCGTTAGATGATAGCAACAACGCCAAGATAACCGCTGATATTCTTGTCCACAACTACCGCCGTGCTGAGCTAAGTGAACGCGAGCGCGCTATGTGCAACTTTGCCATGAAAATGACAAAGAATGCTGCTGAAATGACACCAGACGACCTCATACCTCTGCGGGACATAGGCTTAAACGATGCAGAAGTTTTTGAACTAGCTCAAGTTGCAGCTATGTTCAACTTCACCAATCGCCTTGCCAATGCCCTTGGTTGGAAACCGAATGAGGAATACTATAGCCAACATCGCTAATATCTTCACTGACTAAGGTAATTTCTGTTGCTGAATGACAACCTCCTCATCTCTCTGTTAGGAGGTTTTTCGCTACAATAGGTGTAGCAATGTATAACCCCGTTCAAGATGGCATCGAAAAAGTAGTCCAGTCAGTACAGTATGTGGAAGTCAAACCACCAAATGATTTAGCTAATGTAGTCCACCGTTTTTGGGAGCTTAAAACAGATGCTGAACTAGCAGAAGATTTCCATCTTCATGCCCTTCCTGATGCCTGTGTCAACATTTTACTCAACCAACTGGATACACGCATAGCAGGCATTACCGCGCTGCGCACAACGTACACAGTCCTCAACCTTGGTAAGACCTTTCACTATGCAGGCATTCAACTGTTGCCCGGCGTATGGCAAGGTAACAAAGACGAAATTGCGGATAACTTTGTAGGCACAGCCTACCAAGGTGATTTACCACTTATTGACACCAACCAGAAACTTGCCAACCTCAAATTCTCGGCTAAACAGCCAGTCATGGCAGCGCTAGTGCGGCAGCTCGCAGATGACAAAGTTATCGTGCCAAACGCTGTGACCGCAAGCATACTCGCACATCTTGATGATATTCACAGCGTAGCGGACATGGCAAAGGTCGCGGGCGTGTCAACGCGTCAACTTCAGCGAACTCTCAAACGAGTCACGGGCTTTTCTCCTCATGATCTGCTTAAGGTACTGCGTCTGCAGCAATCCTTCAAAAAGCATTATCTGATGTCGTATGCAGACCAAGCACACTACATTCGCTCATTTCGCAACATCACAGGTTATACACCTGCCAAATACGCTAAAAAGTTTGATGTCTGATTTATTCAATACAGGGCTAGCTACGGCTAGCTAGAGTAGGTGAAGATTCCAACTGAAAGGGAGTTTTCACATGTCAGACACAGTATCAACCCAAACCACTCCATTTAATAAAGTAGCCTATTTTGAACTGCCCGCCGATGACGTTAGTCGAGCTGGCACCTTTTACAACACCGTTTTTGGCTGGAACACGCCGCCTATGGGTAATAATGGCGTTTTTGCACTCACCACAGCCGCTGACGAGATGGGCAACCCCACCGAAGTAGGTGGCATCAACGGGGATATTTCACCACGTAGCAAGGGGCTTGACCGACCACTGATTATGATTTTAGTAGATGATGTTGATGCTCAGTTGCAAGCGGTCCAAGATGCTGGAGGTGAGGTTGTACACCCTCCTCAAAAAGAAGCTGAGTTTGGTCTCATTTGGGCTGTTTTCAGCGACACTGAAGGTAATCACATCGGCATGTATTCATGGCCTAAGTAAGTGTGCTTGTTAAGAAGAGCTAGTTCAACATCACCTAAAAATCACTTGAGCAGTAACCAACCCAGCAAGATACACCCCAACCCTAAGATGCCAAGGATTCTATCTCGACGCCACCGCATGACATCAATCTTTCTGAGCTTCCCCTTCTGAATTCTCTGGACAGTGGTGTAGCTTACCCAAGCTGAGTAAAGCCTGTGGTGGAGCATGTAAGAAGCAACTAGACAAACACTGCCTAACACGAATAAAAGTACAGATAAGATCATCAGCATTGATAGCCTAAAAAGTGACAACCTCTCGCACAAAAATACTAGCGAGAGGTTAACTTATTGTTGCTGCAGTTGGTTGGTAGGTTAGTGGCTAAACCCAAAAAGCTCATCAGCAAGGTCGTTGAGCATGGTTTGGGTAAACACGCGCTTGCCCTCAGCTAAGGCTTCTTTGGGTGGGTAGTAACGCAAGGTACGGTAGGTGTGCGACTCAAACGGGTGCAAGATAGCCTCTTTGAATACCGCATGGCGCGGGCTAGCATTGAGCAGCAGCACAGGCTTACCGTCTGGGTCAGACAAACTAGCACTCATAATGGTTGTGGGTAGGTCATAAGGTCGTGACATGCGGTAGATGTAGTCAGTAAAGTCGGCTTCTTTTTCAAACAAGACGCCGTCGTGTTCATCAGCATAGGCACGCATCCAGTCAAGTAGTTCAGCCCACTTGGCGTAAAACGCGCGGTCATCTTCAGTTAAGCGCTCTTCTAAAATAACTTCGTTAGAAACAGGTACGGTTTCTTCTGCCATAGCGTCAGTGTATCGCATTGGGCCTAGCTCGAGCACAACCTGCCACTCAAATACACTAAACATAATCCAGCACTAACGCCCGGGTACTTGCTGGCAAGGCGTCTTTGGTGAGCGTCACCGTACTATCACAGGCAAAATCCACATCGTCATCGTTAAAAAGCTGCAAAAACTCAGTGATCCAAAAACTATTGCGCGGTTTGTAGCGTATCGTGCGAAAGTGCATCGGCACCACTAGTTTAGGCTTAGCATGATCAATAAGCACTTTGAGATCAGGCATAGCAAGGGTTGGATAGCCGCCCGCCAAAGCAAGTAGCACATCTACATCTCGAAAGAACTCGAGCTGGTCTTCCGTAAGGGGGTTGCCGGCATCGCCAGTATGCCCTACGCTGATGCCATCCACCTCAAAGCGGTACATCGCGTTTTGCTCAGGGTCGTGCGTGGGGTGATTGTGGACTTCCATGACGGTAATCGCACTTACATCAACATGCTGCACGGTGCGACTGCCTGTATCGCCGTCACCGGCCGTAGCAATGTCTAGGGTATTAATAACCTCAGGATTACCGGGAATAAGGTGACCATTATTATGAAAGTCATCCACTGCAGATGACATGAGCACAAGATCAGCAGGCGTGTCGTAGGGTTTATAGCCTGAGGTTTCGGGGTTGTGCGGGTCCGTGATAATGACCTTGCCACTGCTATCTTGAATACCCAAGGTGGCGTGACCGTACCAAGTAAGCTGCATAATATGTCCTTTCTAAACCTGTGACCCGACGATTGGGCCTGATAAACAACTTTTTTTGAAACTGATAACGTGTTTTAAGGCTATCAAGTCTGTATATACATTGCATCACTTTGGTTAACAGCGTTAGCAGCAAGTGGCTCGAGATAGTTATATGCGTTTGTTGATAAACTTGCCTATTATTTACCCGTTACACCCTAACCAGCCAAATTTAATTGACAGGTATAATCGTTTGTATGGATGCAGAAACCCTCCTGCACATTAACCACGCGTTTGACCCAGAGCAGCTCGTCTGGCGCGTAGTGGAACTCGCTGACGATGAACATCACGCTCGAGTGCGTCCTCAGTTAGATATGCTTGCCGTGCGCGCGCGCCTTAACACGGTGCTCACGCCTACTGGCTGGTCATACCGCTTTGACCCAGTGAATGGTGCCATAAGTTGCACACTTAGCCTAGGTGAGCTTAGCCGCGCCGCGCTGGTGAGTTTAAATAGCCCGGTGCCGCTAGATACTAATACTCGCGCCCACGATGCGTTTGTCTACGCTGCCGAAGGCTTTGGGATACTTCCTCCAGCCGACGTAACTGCCCAATACTGGGTGGAGTTTGATGCTGAGCAACGCACCATCCTTTACGAACCTGAGTTACTACCCGGTTTGGTGTCAGGGTCATCACCAGAACTTGCGAGCCTCGGTGAAGCCTCACCAGCAAATGAGCAGCTAGTTGCAGATAGTAAACCTCTTACAGACAGCAAACCTGTGGTTAAATCTGAAGGTCAACAAGCTATTGACAAAGTGATGGAACGCCTGAACGCACAAGGACAGGGGCTCGAGGCTGCTAAGTTAGCTATCACTTATAACGGTTACGGCGATAATCCCGATATGGCCCGCGAGTTCTACGGCAAACTGCGCGACCTGCTGATGGCTGAAAGTAGTTCTTAAGGATGTTTTTAATGTCTGAGCTATTTGAGGCTGGAATATTTGAGGCTGGGTCGTGATTAAGCTAGTTGCTATCGGCGACGTTCACGGCCTCTGGGGCACCGTTTGGAGAATTTTACGGGCAGCATCTGCAGTAGATGCTGACGGCAAACCAACACCGCCTGTGCTCGAGGGACGCATGCATATCATCTTTATAGGTGACCTTGTTCATTACAAAGATGCCGCTGGCTACGCCAAGGCCATCGGTGTGGATGTTTACGACCCAACCGACAGCGAGCAACTCGTCCGCGCAGCTAAAACTCAGATTCGTGACCTAAGACGCTTTAAAAGCTACATGGACGCTGCTGCTGGGAACGTTACGGACCAATGGTCATCGCAGTCACGATTTCCCGGCTGTTGAGAAAGATGGTCAGGGGCCGCTCTTCGACCACGCGCAGATCTACATCTTTACCGTTCTGATC
>JBCCBI010000225.1:0-8963 GCA_039034155.1 Deinococcota bacterium
CACACTGTAAAAACAGATGATGCCACACCTACTCTAAATGAGACCAACTAGATCATCATTATGTACAACTACTGTCACTATACTAATGATGTTGGTTGTTCTCGAGCACTACACACCTCCATCAACCTAACGAGCCAGACAACCTATCGTCGCCTGGCTCGTTGATTAAGTTTTAGTGTCTGTTTGGATTACTCCAAACTATGCAGATTTAATCTGCTACGCGGTCAATGAAGAAGTGCGGCGTGGTAACAACCTCAACATGACTTGGGTCACTAGGGCTACCTTCAGGTTTCAGAACCGACAGACGGACAACATATTTGCCATCTGGCAAGCCAGACGCGTCAAAATCGCCTAACCCAAAGATAAACACCTCACTTGGGCGGCTGCGCGGAATCAGGTTAACTTCAAACCCAGGTTGAGGCCCTAACCAGCTTAAGGTTCCCTGTGGGATAATTTCAGCGGTGATACGCTGCGCTTGGTGCTGAAGACCTACTGCAAAGGTTGGCACATCTGCCCCCGCCATGCTGTAAGCACGTCCTGGGTCAATCGGCTCAACATCTTCTAAATAGATTGGTACTGTTGGCGGATCGCCGTCTACGGTGACGGTGCTGTCGGTGTCCGTGAGGAATGGACCCACGCCTACAATGGGCAGATCCTGATAATCCCCTTTGAAACCTGCAAAAGGAATACGTACCATGTTGGTATCGCCTGTTTGCGGGCTAATTTCAACAAAGCCACCATAAATTGTGGCCTCGGGAACGTCTGTCGGCGCGGTAATCGTCACATCAAAGGTGGCACTACTATTTGCTGGCACTGTCAGTGTCTCACGGTCAAAGGTGACGTTGGTGGTTTCAGGTAATTGGAAGCCTAAGGTGTAATCCGTTGCAATGAGCGATGTATACGCAGATAGGTCGTAGTTGCGAGAAACATCACTTAGATTTTCGACAGTTATAGTTTCAGTCACGCTGGCGCTATCGTTGCCATCGTTTTCACCTAGCGAAAGCTTGGACGGACTTGCCAAGGTTGAGGCAGTTAATGCAGCAGGCAAATTTAGCATACCTGCACCTTGGCGGTGAGCTGGATCTTGAATACCTGCCCCACAGATACCAAAGTCAGCACACTCTGACCACTCGGTGGGCATGGCGGTGTTTTGGAGAATTTGGCGCACATCTTCTGGCGTTGTAGTGAGCCCTTGAGCGCGGCGGTACTCGAGCAGTAGTGCCACTGCCCCAGCCACATGAGGTGAGGCCATCGATGTACCACTCAAGACACCAAAATTAGTCGTTTGGTCGCCTTGCAGAGGGAATGCTGACAAAATCGCCCCACCGGGCGCGCCAATATCTGGCTTGAGGGTAAGTTGCGGGGTTAAGCCGTACGAGCTAAAGCTCGAGATATACCCACCAGACGGGTTCTCTGCTAACAGAGTTTCATTAGAGAACTCGAGGCTTGCTGGCTGACTTGCAGCCAAGGCTTCACGGATGCCGTCACCATCTTCAAAGCCAATCATGACTGCAAAGGTATCGTCTTCAGGCTGAATGCCGCCCATAACAAAGGGGAACTCACCAGGGTTGTTGTTAAAGACAACCATCCCATTGGCACCTGCACCAATGGCGCGCTGATATTTCTCGTTAAACGTACAACCACCACGGATAATTAACGCTGTGCGACCATCAGGATTACCTTCGTAAGTATCTTCATCACAACTACGCCCAACAAAAACCATGTCGTTGACTAGACTTGGGGGTTGCATGTCGAAAAAGCCCTGGGCGTTGGCAAAAAAGATGGGGTCGCCATTGTCCCGACGTGCGATTGGAAGTTCAACCAGGGTGTTGTCGTAAGAGGCTACAGCAATAATGCCATCGTTGGCAGCGGGTGTACCACCTGAGTAAAGCTCTGGTGTGTTACCTGCAGACGAAATAATGATGAGGCCCTCATCTGCAGCGCGGTCAGCTACGCCTGCTGGCCACGTGTAACTGTAACCACTACTGATGTTGACGATGTCCATGTCGTCTTCTAGGGCTTGCTCGAGCGCTGCCAAGGTGGCATCAAATGAAGTTGAGCCTATATCGTTACAATCGCCAATTTTGTACACACCAATGAGTGCATCTGGCGCAACACCCACGGTTGCCCCAACCGCAATACCCGCTACGTGCGTGCCGTGATTGCCGTTAATAGGACAAGTGATATCCACGTCGTCATCGGGTCTAAACACGTTGGTATCTGGTGAACCAGGGTCCCAACCGTCACCCACAAAGTCAAAGCCAGCTACTACACGTCCAGCAAATTCAGGGTGATCGAGTTCTAACCCATCATCAATAATGCCTACCCGAACGCCGTCACCTGTTAGCCCAAAGTCGCGCTTGGCAACGTCTACTCCAGTCATTTGCCAAGTACTAATGACTTCATCAGCGGGTGTTTGCTGCAGCTCAATGTTGAGTTCTGGGCGAGCTGGCTGGCTACCTACGCCAGCTGGGTAGATAGCTTTGATGCCTTCTAGAGAAGACAGTTTGGCGAGGTCTTGGGTACGCACTGCTACCGATACCCCATTAAAGAGACGCTCGTAACGGAAGCGCAGAGCGTAGTCAAGTTCCACTGCAGCAGCAACGCTCACAAAGTCATTGCGCTCTACACTCATAGTTGCGACATCGCCGCCACTAGCTAACGGCGGGCTGTCAAATTCCACAAAGTAGGTTTGCCAGCGCGTTCCCGTAAGGCTGTCAGGCACACTTGGAGTAGTTGTTGATTCAATGGGGAAAAATTCTGCTAAGCTTTGCCCGCCTGTCCAATCCCCACTAATCCACGACGGCGTGCCTACGTCTGGCGTAACGTTGTCTGTTGGTGCAACCATCTGCTGGCAGCCCACCAGCAATCCTGCAATAAGGACGCTCAGTACTAGTTTACTGCGCATATACCCTCCTTCAAGCTTAGGTTCGCGTTAATAACCTCAGTCACATTAATGTCAGCTAACTTGATACTTGTGTTCGACAATTTTTCGTTTTGACCTAGTGCCTTACTCACTGTAAAAAATGTACTGACTCACGTTGCGTTGGGTTTCAGTAAGTGGAAGGTCTAAGGCGTTGCGGTCAGAAGCTGTCACCGTTGCCACGATGGGTTCATCCGCTTGAATACTGCCGCTAAGTGCAACTGTTACAGGTGAACCGCCAGTAGCCCGACCTGCTACAGCTGAGTTGCGTCCAAAGACTTCGGTTTCGTAGCTGTTGGCACCTTCAACGGCGTCAAATGTAACCGTAGCACTGTCGTCGCTGGCACTAACATCTGTAACTGTGGGTAGCTCGAGGCTAGTACTAGCATCTACAACACGCTCGAGGCTCGCGCCGGGGAAGTTAAACACAAACGTCCCTGAAATAGCCGTCTGGAGAGCTTGGGTGCTCACATCAAAACTGGCAAGTGATGCCGCTGCGCTTGTCCCGGCGAGGTCTTCAAGGACAACCTCGAGTACACTTTCTTCAACCGGATCAAAATACACCGTCAACGTATCACCACTGGGAATATTAACTAGGGCAACTAGCGGCTCATCAACTGCGCCACCGTCCTCAGTTGCACTTAGCGCAAGGGCGTTACCACTAAACGCAGCAATATCTGGATTGTTACTGCCACCTGCAAAAGTACCCGCACTTGCACCGTAGGTAGGCACGTCACGGATCTCTTCAGTTATGACCACAAGATCGTAAAACGCACTGTCACTACCAGAGAGCACGTCGAAGTCACGTACAGACACTAAAAAGGTTCCAGCAGGCACAAGCACTTGTAATTCGGAATCCCTAGTATCTTCGTTAGCATCATCATTGCTCAACAAAGCCGTACCATCTGCCGCATGGAAGGTGAGCACACTGTCCAATGTTGAACCTAGCGCCACAGCTTGAGTACGAACCGTAAGCAGCGCTGAGGTTGTTGTGTTAATGGCGTAGATGTCAAGGTCACCTTGCGCTTCAACGGCACCAATGGCACGCACGGCATCATCCTCACCTAAGCTATCTAAGGTTGTGGCAGTAGCTGGTGTATTATTTGCGCCACCATCTCTGGTATTCACATTGGGCACAACCACAAATGGCGTACTGGACACATTAGTCAACAGCACCAACTGAACAGGTGATAGCGCATCGTCAGCTATGTCACTTGTGGCAACAGCCGTGTAATTCACGCCTGCTGACAGGGCATTACCATCTAACAAACCACTGTCGTACACAACACTTGTCTCACCACTGGGCGTAATGAGGATACGGTAGAGGCTGTCACCTTGCGGTGCAGGCAGTTGCAGGGTTGGTGTAATGCTGCGGTAGGCGAGGGTAATGGGGGCGTCACTTGGTGCAGCTAGGGCGTCGTCACCAGCGTCGCCAGTGAGCACGTGCACATCGACCTCGGGTGCATTGGGCGCAGCATGTACGACGGTTATTTTGAAATTGCCGGCATCTGGTGCGCTGCTGTCGTCCTCGAAGAAGAGGGCCTCGAGCAGAATCTCATCTTCACCGTCTGCTGTGCCAATGGCAATCACCGTGTAGTCGCGGTCGTCTGCTACAGTTTCCTCGAGCGTAAGAGCCGGGTCGCTGGCACCTTCTGGGGTGACTGTAACGGTTAAATCTGTACCTGTAATGGGTAGATAGCCTGAGGCTGTTGCGTAGCCCACGCCGTTTAAGCTTGCGCCGTTCACCCCTAAATTCACTGGGCCAACATCTGGTGCAGCATGAAGTGCCCGCACACGGGTTGTAACTTCAGCTACCTCCAAACTTACAGTAGCTGTGTCTACATCCCCAGCACGATCCTGAACGGTCAATGTCACCTCATAGCTGCCTGCCGTCTCATACTGGTGGCTAACTTGCGGACCCGTAGCCGTTGTACCGTCACCAAAGTTCCACGTATAATCGTCATCGCGGAAGGTTTCACCGGACTCAGCGTCTGGATCGCTAGAACTTGTACCATCAAAATTAAACAGGGTGTTGGTTGTGCCCGCGTCCGGTGTGACTTGAATAACTGCATTTGGCAATACGTTGTCTGCTGGGTCAACACCTACGCTTTCACTCACTGAGTCAGTTGTACCGTCTTCAGCAGTTACGGTTAAGGTGACGTTGTAATCGCCCGCTTCACTGTAGCGGTGGCTAACTGTCTCGCCTTCGGCCGTGGCCCCATCACCAAAAACCCACGCGTAACTGGCAATTGCCGAATCCACTGTGATGCTACTGCTACCATCGAAGGTAAAGGTGGTGTTGGTATCACCACCATTGGGCGAAAATGTAAAACGGGCCTCGAGGCTGTCACTGCTACAGGCAGTAATCAGCGCAGCTACACTTAGGATGAGCCATCCCCGTGACAGTATTCTCATAGATTCTCCATTCCGGGCTTCTCCATTCTGGGCTTCGTCCTTGTACTCGTTAATTTAGACGTTAACTTAGACGTTGCCATTCTTAAATTGAACGTGTCTTGCTTGTACGTGATTGACGCCTACGTTTCTCATATGCCACCTTGTTAGACTTCAGGTCACAAGATTGAGTCAGCTCAACACCTGTATTTCACCAAAATCATCTAACTCATATGCATTGACAATGCTGTAGTTTGACTTTGGTCGTTCGCTGAAAACCTCACAAGCTACACTTGTCGCGCGCAAGAGTCAGTGTTAGTGCATCACGTGCTAGTCATAGAATGAGCTGCGGCAATACGGTATAGCAGCCCTCTGCCAAGCCATCTGACGGTAGTTTTTTATAGGGTTTATGATCCTGCTGTTTGTAGGAAGATTTGTCTAGACAAGTCTGCAAACATCTGTATATGCACGTTAGACATCTTGATGGAACACAAAGCAAGTCAATTTAATACAATTACATATAGATGCAAATATATATAAGTACACCCCATTTTGAACTTGTTTATGCTTTCTCGTCTATTTTTAAGGTCAATGATGTCATTATTTTTAAGCTAATCTCAAAATGTTGTCTACTTTAAATTGCTTGATTAAAGTATTTAACAGCTTGTTCAAACAATTTGTCGCTTAAACTTAGCTTAAATGACGCCATAACTCATGACGCTGACACTAGCAAACGTCCGTTCAACAGCAGAACAGCCAACCTCTTTCCGTGTATTCCCCCAACGACACGAATAAAAATACATACTTGCCTATGTCTTTTACTAGAAGGTTGTCTTGTATGCCTGTACACCTCCAAAATTAGAACCCCAAATTACGCTGAGGTCATAAATTCGTAGCGAGTCCTACAAAGTATGACACAGTCGCCCCCAGGTCTCAAGTCACCTCAAGTCTCGAGCATGCAAGTTATCTCATTGTCTTAATCGGCTTGACAAGTTAACACTGTTAAGTATAATAGAGTTGTTATGGCAAACCAGTCTTCATCCCCAGTTAAACGTGTGACCTCAAAGAGCGAGGATACTAAACCCCCGGTCACGCGTAGCAAGCGGATTCAAGCGAAAAGCACGAATCGCCGCCAAAAGCAAAAAGCAGCCCTGAGGCGTGCCATCCTCGAGGCTGCGGAGGAGTTATTTGTAGAACACGGGTACGAAAACTTTTCGCTCCGACAAGTCGCAGAAGCCATTGGCTATTCACCAACGACTATTTATTTACACTTTTCCGACAAAGACGAACTGCTCTTTCATATTGTTGTTGAAGGCTTTAAAAACTTTGGTGTCGCCTTGCAAGCAGGCTACGACAGTGAAACAGACCCTATGGCTAGGTTAATGGCGATTGGTCGGGCTTATTTGGAGTTTGGGCTTGCCCATCCTGTTCACTACCGGCTTATGTTCATGCAACGTGGCGAGTTCTTTTTACGCCCTGCGCCAGATAACTGTGAAGCACCCTTAGATAGTTTCACCGTCCTCACCCGTACGCTTGAAGAAGGCATTTCAGCAGGCAAAATTAAACCTGGCGATATTACTGAATATGCCAACCTTGTCTGGATGACCATTCACGGTATTGTTGCGCTAGCAATTAGTATGCCTTATCTAGCAGATAGAACCTACGCCGAAACCACGTACACTCACTATGGCAACATGCTTAGACAATATCTGTGTACCTAAACCTATTATTTTTTTGTCTTTCACTTAACACTGTTAAGTTTCTTAGAAGGGGGAAGTAACATGCAATCCAATCTTTGCCTGCTCTCAAGGTTTAGAGCGCGACAACATAAGCATTTAAACCTTTGGCGTTATGTCCTCAAACTAGCTGCCCTGGTAGTCCTGTTAGTTGGCGTGACACAAGGTATTCATCATGTTATTTACTGGTTAAATTTACATGATCTCCAACTGCAATATATTCACCTTGCTGGCATCTTGACACCTACCTGGCTCAGGCCAAGCGCAGCCAGTGTTTTAGGTGTTTTTGTCGTTTTGAACGCCATTTGGATTGTTAACTTGCTATCTCCACCCAAACCTTGGCAACGCCGCCTTGTGAGCACCCTGTCGTGGCTAGGCATGGTTACATTTCTGCAGGTGATGCTGCCGCTCACCAGTCAACTAGGTCAGGCCATTGTGAGTCGCTCGAGCACCTTCGGCATGGCTGAAGCAACCCTTTGGGGCATGGTTGCGCTGACCACCAGCCTCATCTGGCTCAGCGGTTTGATATTAATAGCGCTGCTCATGACACAAACCCTAGGACTTAGCCACTTAACGCACCGCATCCGTCACTATCTTGCTAGTTTCGTAGGACTTCAACCCCCAGCTCTAGCACACGTCAAAGTATCTGAAGTAGCGTAATTGTCTCGAGTCCACCTGCATCCAAAATATTCCTAAAACATCCTCAAAATACCCCTAAAACACCAACGCCATTTGGACTATTTAGTAACTACTCGCTAAATATATGTTCAATCAAAAGGAGATATACACATGATCAGTCAACCTTCAGTTAGTCAACGTCCGGTTAATCACAATTTGGTTAGTCAACAACTAGTAAGTCAACGTCGCGGCGTTCTTACTGCCATCATCATGGGAACCTTCGCGCTTATAACCGTACCCTCTTTGATCCTTTTACCCCTAGCAGGGTGGCCAGACTTTGCTCAAGGGGCATCGGCAACAGATTCTTTGCCAACCATTATGGCTAACATTGACGCGTTTCGGCTAGGCTATTTGCTCTTTATTGTGGCGGGGCTTCTCTACTGGCCGGCGACTTTTCTTCTCATTCACGCTATCAAAGTAAAAGACACTCCGTCTTTATCACTTCAGCTCGCAAGTGGACTAGCTCTAGCCTCAGCCGCAACACGGTCTGCGTGGTATGCAGCAAGTATGACTGTGTTTCCCATCCTCAACAACCTTTATCAATCTGGAGATGCAGCTACCCAGGCAGCCGTTGATGTCGTCTTTATTGTGTTAAACGACACGCTTAGCTCAATCCAAGAAGATATTGGGGTCAACCTTATAGGAGCTGCGGCAGGTATTTTGATTGCGGTATTCATTTGGCAGACAAAGCGCTTACCCCGCTGGTTGGCTGTTATGGGCATTGTCGGGAGCACTTTGTATGTTCTTTCCAGTGCGGAAATCTTGGGTATTGACCTAGGCGGCGTTGGCGACCTTTTAGCGCTTATGGGACCAACTGTCACTAACTTTTGGTATTTGTTTATGGGTATTGCGATCTGGTGGAAAAGCCGTCTGGTGAAAAATTCGTAGTAACGTACAGACTGTCAATCAGTAGTGGCAAAGAAAACTGGATTTAAGACATTGACTAACCTGAGACATTGACTAACCTGAGGCGTTGACTAAGCAATGTGACCCTATCAGGCACACCCATCACCAAAATATTGACGCTTTTTGAGATGCTTAATCCGACACGTCTTTTGATGTAAGCCGCCATGCTTTAATTTTTTAAGTTTTAATTGACACTGTTAAGTTACTTAGAGGAAATAACTGATGACACAATCCCCCCACACACATGCTTTGCAAACCAACCTTTTACAACGTTTTGTTTACAAACTTAGTGAGCTTTTGAAAACGCGCCTTTGACTCACTGTATTTAC
>JBCCBI010000226.1:0-8934 GCA_039034155.1 Deinococcota bacterium
CACCTACAATGTAGGCTTCTATGTCTGCTTCTGGCATGAGCAAAATAGAGGCAAATTCATTGGCAAACTTTTCAATGGTGAGCGCGTTAGTTGGCCGTTTATACGAGACGGATGCATCGTGATGAAATAGCACATGGGCAAGTTCATGGGCAGCGGTAAACGCTTGCCGGTAAGGAACATCGCGCGCGTTGACAAAGACGAGAGGACCCATCTCAGGCACTTCCCAATAGGCACCTGAAATGTTGTCATCAGTCAAGGGGTAACGGTAAACCGGGATGCCTTGGTCTTCTAGCAGCGCAAAGATTCTGGGAGCAATCGGTATATCATCCAGTCCCCAGCGTTTTTTGAGGTGTTCAACGTAGCCCTCGAGCCGCGATTTAGGTGGGTTTGCCACCTCATTCCAGCGGGGGATATCTCGCTTGGGAAAAGGTTCAGCTAATTGGTTTTGTAATTTAACAAAGCGCTCAACAAAGCGAAAGACAGGGCTGAGTTCAGCCTGAATAGTTGTGTCTTCATGCTCTAAGACTGAACGCAACATGACCGAGGTAGGTTGTGTGACCGGTCTATCTCGCCCCATAAAGTATGAGGTACTCACCCCGTAAACCTCAGCGAGTTTAGCAAGCATGACGATATCGACAGGACGAGTGCCGTTTTCCATGCCAGAAAGTCGCGCGCGGTCAACAGCGAGGAGCTGTGCCGCACGTTCTTGGCTGAGTTTATTTGTTTCGCGCGCGTGTTTAAGGCGCGCTGCAACCGTCTTTTGCAAATCTTCCACAGGTCTCCTCTCTATTGGTTAGATCACCTAACACTATCTAACGAAGCCTCGGCAATCTATACCGAGACTACGTCTGTTAACAAATTAGATTTTTGAACACATGGCGAGAGATTGCCGGACTAGTAATTGAGGAGCTTATTTTCTACGTTTTGGAGGTCCAATTCTTTTCCAAGTGCGGCCGGACTTCTGAGTCGGAGGCAATGGATTATCACCTGGCTCAATATTGACCCGTCGAGCATTAGGTGTTTCTCCACCACGCGGTCCTCTTTCAATGTATATACCAGGCCGATGAGGGTTTTCTCCAGGGCGTTGTAATTTACTCATGGGATTCTCCCTATCTCAAGCTTTTCTAGCTAAGTACTTTTATGTCACAAAAATACAACGAGATTTTTTGTGACATAATTTTATGCTATATTAGCCCTACATGGCTTAGAAAGCAAGCTGTTACAAACAAAGTTCACTTTTACTAAGGAGAATATGTGGCAACAATTATGAGCGGAGATAACAATGCCGTAAGGCAAATGATGGAAGTTGCGGATCTATGGGCTGTGCCTTTGAAAGATCTTAATAAGGCCATCGATAGTGCGATGGCAACAGCCACTCTAGGACAGAACGACATACTTAGAGCGATCAATAGCGCCGAAGAGCTATCCCGAGTAGCATCCTCAGTTAATGATTTTGCTAGAAATAACCTCTCTGATTACATTACTAAAACTTTTGCCAATTTGACTGCATTTCAGCAAGCACATCCCTTTGACAACACTATTCAGTCAATCAGTGACGCTGTAGGCTCTATACCTGCAACGAATGACATGTGGTCAATAGACGAGCAGCTCACTACGATTTGGGCTCAGTTCGATGATCCGCTACGTCATCTATCTACACTCAAAGGGATTGGCGATGCAGCTCTTTTATCAGGATCACACAATGGTCACCCTATTACACAAATCGACATCACGGGCACATTTAACACCACGCTTCCTGGACTCGAAGCATCTCAGGAACAAACCCTAGATGATGATCGTAATTTGCTGGAGACGCAAACCAATATTGTCGCAGTCCACTCAGCAAAGCTTTTACACATGTTGCAAAGAGAACCTCAACTCATGCATGAACTCAGCCCAAGACAATTTGAAGAATTAGTTGTTGAAATTCTTATCAAGCGTGATTATCAAAACGTGGTGCTTACACCGCCCGCTCGGGATGGTGGGCGCGATGTACTAGCCACTTATGACCTTGATGGTATGCCTGTTTTCATGGCGTTTGAATGCAAAAAGAAAAAGCCAGGAAAGAAAGTAGGTGTCAATATCATTCGTGCTCTTCTTGGAGCTATCAATCAGCGTCATACACCTGCAACAATGGGCGTGCTCGTTACGACTTCAACATTTACCAAAGGTGCTCGAGACCTAATTCATCAGGAGCACTCTCTAGGTGGTAAAGATTACGACGGAGTGGTCCAGTGGATGGGTATTTGCGAGAAAAACTAAAAGAAGTACGCTCCATTCTTCTTACAACAGTCTTAGCTTAGATTTTACTTAATAGATTTACGAAAAGAGGCTAAATTTATGATTTGGATAGGCATATTAATTGTATCGATACGTGTTGCACCGATGATTTTTTCTTTCTCAGACACACTCAGCAAGAATGCTATACGTTATGAGGACTACACCGTGACCATGTTTCGCTGGAGTGATATCGTCAAGCTAATTGGTATAGGTGTCATTCTCTTGGCACTGTTTTCTTCTTACAGAACGTGGCAGGTCTTTACCAATCTCTCTCCGTTCAATCTGTTTTCTTTGGCAAGCTAGAGAACGTGTCTGAGCACAATATTGGCAAAGTTCGTATGAGTCCTCTGCCTACAGAACAAGATCCTTTTGACGAAAGTCACTACCAGGACATCAGTAGCTTTGCAGCACTCCTTATTTCTTTGGGATATCAAGCCTCTCTAGAAAATCAAGTTCTCGAGGTCAAACTTTCTGATGAACACCCCGGCGTAGGCTATGAGCTGGCAAACTATGTACTAGAAGCACAAGCGCACGGCATATGCACTCTTGAGTCTCACTCGTTAGAGGGAGATATCTTCACTGTTGCTCTTGAGGCTGCTGAACAATCAGAACCTTTGTATAAGCGTGTGACCTACCCCATTGATTATTTCCACGCTATAGAAGGTGTAACCCAAATTGCACTCAGGTTCGATTTTGATACTCTCGAAGGCATCGACTTTACAAGCCTGCTCATGGATAATAGCCAGGCATACGTTGATTACAATGGGAGTGAAGGACCTGTTGAAGATTTTGAAGCTAGCCTTAAAGAAATTGATCCTGCAGCATGGGCTGTACTTGAAGCTGTCTCTGATGAACGTTACGCAACTCTTATCTTAGATCACTGGCTCAACTATTTTGATTTCCAATTCAGCTTTGCTCAGATGTCGCCAGAAGATTACATCATTCTTCATTGTGTTGGTCCTCATGACAAGGGATATGAGGGTGACAAGATGTATTTTCTTATGGCAAAAGACATCTATGAGCAGCTTGAGATTCCTGCTTCGTATACAGCGAGGCTCAACTAAATATGTTTTAGGTCTAGGGTGAAGCTACTCGTCCTCGAGCTCCTCTTCTCCCGTCCCTGCGGCGGTGCAGAGCCTCGGGGTTTTTTATTGGCTACCCAACACATCTGGCAACACTGCCGCCATCGCTTCAAGTTCAGCTTCATCAGCATGAAGGTAAATGCCAGTCGTATCTAAGCGGCTGTGACCTAGGGCGTCTTTGAGTGCGTGTAAGCGCGCGCCACTTCGTACAGCCTCAGTTGCAAAGGTGTGTCTGAGTAAGTGCGGGTAGACGCCTTGCTGCAAACTAGCAAGATTTCCCAATTTAGCCAGCATCTTGCGCACAGCCGAAGCCGTCATACGTTTGCCTTGGTAGCGACCTGCCGGCACAATCCAAACGGCTTCACGGTCGGCGGTCGGCGGCAGCTCGTAGAGAAGACGCTTGCGTTCTTTGAGCCATTGATACAAGGCAGTTTTGCCGTTGTCACTCAAGATGACTTTACGTTGTTTGTTGCCTTTGCCTATCACCGTGAGGCTGTGTGGGTAGCCTTCTTTGTGTTTGATGTCGCTGATGTTGAGATCACAGAGTTCACTGACCCGCAATCCCGTATTCACCAACACCGTAATGAGCGTCCAGTTGCGCAAACGCTCACTAGGGCGTGAGGTTTCAAAAGCAGTTTCAATCAGCCGTTTCACATCTGACAGCGACAACGCAGGTGGGTGGTGTTGGGCTTTTTTGGGTTTGTTGACTTTGGCAACAGGATTGTCTGAGCGCAACTCAGCAACCTCAACCAAGTAATGAAACCACACGTTGAGGCTCGAGTGAACCCGGTGAAAATAAGAAGGGCTTGCCTGCAAATCACTTAAGTACAAACGGATGTGGCTGGTTTTGACTTCTTGCCAGTCAACTGGCGGTTGCACGTGCGGTTCCAACCACCGGCTAAAGCGGTCGACATCCCCAAGGTAAGCAGCAATCGTCTTATCGCTACGCCCACGCTCCTGTTTAAGATAGGTTATAAAGCCTCGTTGATAGTTCATGATTAGCGTTGTTCCTTTACACAAATACCCTATTAATCTAAGTAAGGTGTTGAGCAGGGGAGAGGTCTCAAAACCAAAATCCTGTTGGTTGCTTAAATAATGATTTACGTTACCACAAAAACCAAGCGTTCAGACTAACAAAATCCGTCAGGCACGTAGATTGCGACAAATAAGCAAAACGTAGATAAACCTAGTAACTACTTTAAGTCACATTAAACCGTTTTTGGTAGCGATAAATTACATATCGACATGCTTGCAGGGTTACACGATTACATGTAAACATGGTTAAGGAGTGACCTTTAGCGGAGTACCATGTCACTTCAGTAAGGACTATACTTAATTATGGGAAACAAACGGGTTAATGAACTTCCTTCGGCAAGCTTGTCTGCGTATGAACGCTACCAGGAACTCAACACCAAGCAGGTCATGAAGTTGATTGGGGCTGGATGCCGCCAAACCGTCTGGGCATACACCAAGCAAGGCAAGCTTCCCCAGCCACGCTACATCAATTCGCACCGACCCGTTTGGCGGCTAGGGGAGATCTTGGATCACACCCACCAAATGCTCACGCCCGCTAGTGAAAAAGAACCTGTGTTCTCAAAGGACAAAACAACCGAGGCTGAGACACCTGAGGCTGATAGCAACCTGGTTGCTAAGCTGCGGAAGCGGTTGCGGTTTGAGAGGTAAAGATAAGGCTTTGTTGTTGATGTTGTTGATTCCAACTTTGTGAGTTCAGGTATTAGCATGATTGTTTCGCGATAACGTTAGGTCGCTAAGTCATAAGCCCTGAGGCAAGGTGCTCGAGCATCACCTATCCATATGCGCTAGTGCTGCTTGAAGACCTAGCATGCAATTGTAAGTTGGTTGTAGAGAAGAGCAAAAAAAATCGCGCCTCTTAAGCGCGTATATTTCTTACAGTACCCCGATATGCAACATTCGTCAAGACTATGCAGGCTTGCAGGGGTATATACAAAATTTAGGCACGTCATTATGGGCAAGAGACTCATATGAGTCATCTTGAAAGCTTACAGACTGTGCTTAAGAATTTAAGGGTGTCTGTGCCAACCGAAAGCCCGCGCTTGTCCTTTGTCACTCAGGCAAGCTGAAAAGACAACGTTGGCGTCAAGGAAAAAGACTGCCACAAGAGTTAGGAGAGTTTTTGCTCGAGCCGCTCAGCTAGCTCAGGAGGCATCACATCCGCAGCAGCAAAGGCTTTAAGGCGTTCATCACTGTAAATTTCAAGGGGATACACCCCCGCTGGACGGAGGATGAGTGCACCATCTTCGGTGGTCTCAACAATCAGTAACGATTCTCCCTCAATACCGAGCTGGTCAATAATCTTTTTGGGAATGCTAATTTGCCCTTTTTTACCGAGCTTGACGACATCCATAGCTTTTACGATACCAGAATCCGACTTGCCGGACACACTTTTGCATCAAACGCCTTGGTCATCAACCCTCCCGTGTAAGCTGTTCAAACATCCGCTTACTCATGACCCGCTGCCCGCCATAGTCCCGGCGCAACTCCTCAAACCCACGCTGAGCAAGGACACTCCACAAATAAGCATCTGGATTCTTGAGGGTATGCGGACCGCTGTAAACCTCGTCTGCTAGGGTAATCGTTTGCTTCAACAGCTCAAAGCCTAAACGAGTCCCCCCGATCATGTCCGCTTTCACCGCAATCCAAATCGCTTCTAAGTAGCGGTTGCGTACACTTTCGACAATCTCACCTTGCTGGGTGATGAGCCAGGGCGCAAGTTTACTCGCTAAGTAGGTGGCCGTAGTCTGGACGTCTGCTCGTAAGGCGTCCACGGCGTGTTTTTGGCGCATGTCGGGATAGATATAGTATTGCTGATTAATAAGGTTGCTGTCGCGGGATGTATTGGACGGAAGTACATACACTAAATCAAAAACTTTGGATACGTCTTTAGACGATTTATCTATCCCGACATCTGTAAGTGAGGGTAGGGTGGCGCGCTTATGCTGGGTTTTGCCAGCGTGCCTATCCAGCTCGAGGTCGCGCCAGTGATGACGCATGACATCTCCTTCAACGCGCACCTGCTGACTGTCTAAGGGCCGTAAAAAAACCCGGAAGACGGTACCGCCAATGACCGGGCCTTGGCTTTCGCCGGTGCTGTAGTTGATGAGGGTGTCGGTATACCACACCCGTGCGCCGATGATGCTGCGAACAGCATAGGCGTGTGGAGCAGTGTTACTGAGCCAGCGTTCGATGGTGCGGCGGGTGTAAGGTACATCGCGACCAACCGCTCGAGCTGCCAAGACTGCTAATGTCTCATAGGTCATAAACAGGTAAAAGCTATTGCAGGAGACATCATCGTCTGGTTGATGACCGTGCTCGAGCGCGGCACAGGTGAGCGCCAGCACCGCTGGGTAGGCATTCCCTAGACTTTCCTGCCGAGGTTCCAGCAAGCTACGAGCCTGCGCTAAAGCATCCACATAACAAGGGGGTTCAGGTGGTTGGGGCGCTGGTGTTGGCGTAGGTTGTGGGGGAGTAACGGGTACTTCAGGCGGGCTGGTTATGCCATTTTCATAGTCAGCTAACCAGCGATCGGCAAAAGACGTGCCTTTGTACTTAAGGATTGTTTCATACACGAGTTGCTGGCTCGAGGAATTCATGCGGGTTGCCTCGAGCCAGCACAGGACGTGCGGGTTTGCTTGTTTGTGACAGGAAAAAGCTCTCTAAGATGATGCGCGTTTAAGCAGAGTGATGCAGGGCGTCCCTGCGGGTGGAATCGGTAACAATCGACCGATAACACCCATAACTGAGTCGTCATCCCTTGTATCCTTCCAAGGTTAGGGAGTAAACTCGGGTTGGACTCGAGTAGTCTTCTGTTTACCGGCCAAAGTTCGCAGAAGTGCTCGGTGGTGGGTGAGTCTAGATCCCTTTCGTTAGATTGGGTCCCTTACCTTAATAGATTTTTGAAGGTTACAACCTTCGCATTTGCCTCGTATGTGCTTGCACGTACGGGGCATTCTTTTGTGAGAGGGCTAAAGGTTTCGAGCCATTTGTCAGCGGATTGTCAAAATTCATACGACATTATGGCCATCTTACTTAGGTCTGTCAATTCATAGTTATTTACAAGGTTGCATAAGTATATACAAATTTTACTCCTCATCGGCTATACTGCGTTAATTAAGCTTGTTGAGTGTAACTCGAGGGGACGAGGCCGTGCAGCGGCATCCGACACATGAAATCCCTCACACCCAAACCATAAACGACCAAGCTTATACTAAGAGATATGATTAAGTCGCTACAGGAAAGCAAAGCTAAACTTTCTGAGCTGGTTGATCGCGCCAGCAAAGGCGAAGACGTGCTCATTACCGTGCACGGTCGCGTTAAAGCGCGCCTCACGCGTGCCGTGCCGTTTAGCAGCTTACGCGACCGAAATACCTGGGCAGATGAACTCACCGAACTTCACACTCAAGTGAGCACCAGCAAGCAGCTCCTTGCTAGCGATACCATCCTTAATGAAGATCGGGACGCTCGGTGATCTATTGGGACACTTCAGCGCTGATTAAGCTTTACGCGCCGGAACCCAACTCAGACGTGTTCCTCAAACACATGAAAGACATCAAAACACCGCCCGCTACGGCTGACACAACCAGTAGCGAGCTGCTCTGTGCGCTTTACCGCAAAGAAGCTTCCGGCGAACTCACCGAGGGCGGGGCTGAGGTACTGTTTAAGCACTACCTTGACGACACCGCCGCCGGGCGCATTGTCCTCATTCCTAACGGGCGCGATGTCACTGCTGCTGCCCAACGGCTCATCCATTACGCCTACAGCCAACCACAACCCACCCAGATCCGCAGTTTAGACGTTGTGCATGTTGCGTCTGCGCTTGTCACCAACGCCAAAGCGATGATGGCGACGGACACGCAGGTGCGAGAGGTGGCGGGGTTGATGGGGCTTAAGGTGTTGCCAGAAGAAAGCTAATCTATATTCATAAGTAGCATTTCCATGGCATGTTGCACCAAGTTAAGCGGATTGTACACGTAATTGTAATTAGGTGACCAGGTACATAATCGCTCGAGCTAACAACTCTATGGTTACCCTGCTTGCCAACTACTGTAACCATATATTTCACAGAATTTGCGGTAAACTAACGCCATGAGCTTACAAGTCGTGGCAACGCCTCCACAGGAGCGAAAAGGTTGCGGTGGTGAAACGATTAGACCCCTGCCCGATGAGCGACTCCTCAAGGAATCGGTACTCCTTCTCAAAGGCTTTGTTGACGTGACGCGACTAACTATACTCTCCTTATTACAAGAGGGTGAAGTATGCGTTCACGACATAGTAGAAGCACTAGATATTAGCCAGTCTGGTGTCAGCCATCAGCTCCGCATTTTGCGTGACGCCCGCTTGGTGAGCAGGCGTAAGGAGGGGCGCCACGTTTTTTACCGTTTGGCTGACAAGCACGTTGAACTGCTCTTGGATAACGCTCTTTCCCATGGCGAAGAAGCAATATAAATCCTGCCATTCTCAAACTATCCCCACAAACCAAAGTTGCATAAGGCCCTTTCCCCTAATACAACAAAAAGTAGCGGTAAGCCCTCAC
>JBCCBI010000227.1:0-8927 GCA_039034155.1 Deinococcota bacterium
CTAATTCAGCTTCGACTGCCTCGCACAGCTCCTCAAACTGCTCAACACTCAACCCTGTGAAGTTGTACAGATGCTTCCCTTTTCGTTTCAGCACACGCGCTTTCATAGCCCACTTTACCTCTTATTTCGCAGGGGATTTAATGAAGGACAAAAGACCTTTCAAACATCAATCTCAACGCTCTAAACTAATCTTGAGATGCTGCTGTAAAAGTGAATTTTGACTTGTCATATGTTCTTCTCAGGAGGTTTATATGAAAAACGGTTTAGTTGCATTGACCTTAGTTATTGTAGCTAGCAGTTGCTCTAGTTCTAGACCAGATTCTGATCCAATTGGAATTTTTGTTAATGGTGATTCAAATCCGATTAGCCAGCGACTCATTGAGTTGCCAGAACCATTTCAAACGTCTGCAAGTGCTCTTGCTATCTCAAGCTATCAACCACGCGTTGATGAGTATCCTGTCACGGTCTTTGTCTTTAGTGAGTTAGATACCTATTTGACAGAGCAAGGGCTGAGTGGACAAGCGTTTTTAGCAAGTCCCAAGCTAGACGATTTTGTTAGTACGACGATGCTTATGGATCAAGATATTTACACAGAGCTTTACACTGAAGACATTCCTACTCAACAGCTCCAAACACTTGCCGGGGATATGTTTACCGCTTCCAACCGTGTAAATATCTGGGATTTTACGATAGAAGGCAACCGCCCTGTTGACAAATTCACCTTTGAGGTTGGTGCGCAAGAGGTAACTTGTATCGTCCACGTAATCCGAACACCAAACTTTGTAAGTGCCTCACGTTGTGAGACTACACAACCGTTTGTTGATTTCAACTGGTAAATTGGTGCGACTGCAATCAAGAAGGATGCGAACATGAAACTTTTTAGATTGTTCACATTAGTTTTGCTACTACTTAGTTTATTGGTTGCGTGTGATAGTGAGCTTATTGTCGAGCCTCCCTTTTTCTGCTGCCGTGGCGATACAAACCCTATCAATGCACGTATCAATACGCTTTCTGAAGGTTTTCAAACCTCACAAGCTGCACTCGCTGCTTCTCAATATCAAACGAACGTTGATGACTATCCAGTCACTGTTTTTGTTTTCAGTGAGCTAGATACATACCTTGCAGATCAAAACCTTAGCAAAGACGCGTTTTTAGCGAGTCCCAAACTCAACGATTTTGTGGCAACCACCATGCTAAGTCGCATGAGTATTTTCTTTGAACTGTCCAGAGACGAAGTACAAACGTTCGAGACACTTTCAGGTGATGACTTTGTCACGTCTAACTCAGTACGAATGGACGATTACACGGTCACGCTTGATGGCGTTGGGACTGTTGATGCTTGGCGGTTTCAGGTTGCAGATACCCAAGAGGTCGTCTGCTTATTACATCTTCGCTATGAGCCGCCACGCTCAGGGGCATTGTGTACAACAACACGCCCCTTTGTTGAGTTTGACTGGTAATTATCAGCTAGGGCGTGTCTGCATCTGCTAATTCTGCTGCCAAACGTGCCGCTTCGCCGGCAAAAAACTGGTAGCTGTTGTCATCTGGGGCAAGTTCAAGCGCGCGATCATAATGCTCAGCAGCTAACGCATAGTTGCTGCGGTCAAAAGCAATACGCCCTAGCCACCCCCAACCTGCTGCCGCATCTGGATTTAAGCGCACAACCTCGTTAAAGCTGGCTTCGGCAGCCTCTAAATCGCGTGTTTCATAACTACTAATGCCCGTGGCTAAGGCACTCCCGGCACCTTCACCTATATTAAGCTGACTACTGTTGAGTTGGCTACGCGCTAGGTTGAGGAAGTAACGGGCGCGTTCGTCGTCTGGGTCGCGGGCAATAACCTCTTCCCAAGCGGCGACAGCGGCCTCAAAACTGCCTGCCTCTTGTAAACTGCGCGCGCGCCACACACGAGCTTCTTGGTAGTTACTGTTCGCGTTTACGGCCTCAGCAAAGGCGCTGGCAGCAGCACTCAAATCTCCTTGGTTGTACAGGGTGATGCCCTCTTCAAACGCCCTTGCAGCGCTAGCCCCCCAAGCTACTTGACGCTCGGCAACACTCACAAAATATTGGGCTCGTTCATCACTTGGGTCAAGGTCAATAACACGCTGCCAACTGGCGAGAGAGGTCTCCGCACGACCTAGCTCGAGCGCCGTCCTAGCGCGCCATACCCACGCATCTTTAAAACTGTCATAGGAACTTGTTGCCGCTTGAAAATGTTCCAGGGCAGCCTCGAGCTGACCTGCTTGGTAGGCTTCCAAACCGCTGTAAAAACTGTCGCTAGCGAGTACACCTACCGCAAGGCGCTGTTCCGTGCGGGTCAGAAAATACTGGGCACCCTCTAGCCTTCTGCTGGCTGCTTCTTGCCAATACGGTAGCGACGCACCTAGTTCGCCAAGCTCAAAGTGAATGCGTGCTAGGTAGAGTAGTGCGGTATCTGCGTCTGGGTTAAAGATAAACGACTCGAGGTAGTACTCTAATGCCCCGTTGTAGTCTTCTGTTTGGTAGCGGGCAAAACCTAGTTCATTAAGGGCGCTGGTGAGTTGGGTTCTTACGACATCTGTCTGCTCACCACCTACTTCTAAATACCTGAGCCAGTACTCGCGAGTGCGCGCGTCCCAACTAATAGTGTTGTAAGTATCTGCTAAAAACGCAAGCACCTCGAGGTTATCGGGGTCTAACTGCCGGGCTTGGTCAGCCCGCTCGAGCGCATCCTGCCAAAGGGGTTGGTCGTAGTTATACTCTGTACCTGCGTAACGCTGCCGGGCTTGTTCGGCTATATCACGCGCGTCTGCTAACAACCCTTCAATGCTAGTAGGTTCGTCGAACACAATTCGCTGGGCGTGTGTAATTTGTAAGCTCAGTATGTACAAACTTGTGAGTAGCAAGGCAAGCTTACAGATCACCTGAGCTCTATCAACTACTTGTCGAAACGTCATCTAACATCAACCCCCATCACTTTGATAGTGCCTAAAGTGACAACGTGATTCACAACGAAATACGGTTGTATCAAGTTTCTTAGTAAATAAACTAGGTTACATCAAGCGTCATAATGAGGTCTTGTAGTGCGTCAACATCGAGCCGGTAGTGACCGCGGGTGCCTTCTAAGATGCCATCTCGTTTGAGTTCGGCCATCGCCATTGACACACTCACCCGAGTAGCCGTAACCATAGAGGCAATTTCTTCGTGCTTGAGGGCAGTTTCTAAGTGATACCAGCCTGTGCCAGTTTGGTCAGCTTGCTGCCCTACGCCGAAACGCCGGACTTGCTCGAGCAGCACTTTAGCTACGCGGTACTTCACGGGCGCATAAGAATCACCTAGTTGCTCGTAGCAACCAAACAACTGCTCTGCCAAAACCTCAGCAAAGCCAAGCGCAAAATTAGGCGCTTCGCGTACCACCGCTAAAAACTGTTCACGGCTTATCGGGCAGGTACGTGCGTCTGTTAGGGCTACAGCATCTGCCCGGTAGTAGGTCTCTGCGGATAAAAATGCCTCACCAATTAAGTCTTCATGTCCACAGACTGCTAAAATGCGCTCGTTGCCTGTGGGTGTTACCGTCACCAGCTTGACTTGGCCATCTGCCACAATATGCAAGTGACTTGCTGGATCACCAGCATGGAAGATGACATCTCCTTTAGTAAACTGACGACTCGGACAAATTGTGTGGAAAACATCCCAGTCATTATCCGTAAGGCGATTGGTCATCCCGGTATCGGTAACAAACCACGGTTTCATAAACATGCTCCTTTATTATCTTCACTACTGTGGATGGTAGTTGCCTCAATGAGTTGACCGTAGATGACTGTCATAACAACAATCATCTAACACCCTAAGTTGATATAGCCACTAACCTAAATCATACTTGACTTGTAATCTAGTTTACCGATTCTCATTTCAGCTAGCCGTAATGCAATAGCACGATGATGACAGCATGAAGCCGTCCTCATGTCTCGAGCAGCAAAGCCTCAAATACTTTTGAGAGTAAATTTATAATCCTGATATTTTTAGGAGAATTTAATCTAATAGTATTTGGCACAAGTACGCAGCTAGACACATCTAGCAGCCACCTCAACTAAGCTCATTATCAATTGTTGGCTAATGCTGAACGTACTCATCAGTAAAGCTGGCGGTCACCTAACGGCTCGAGCAAGGCTTTACGCATAATTCGCTCAGCAAGTCTAGGACTGCGCTGACTTAAAAAAGCTGCCAAGCGGTTGTTGAACCCCGGCACCAAGTGATGCTCACGAGTTTGCACAGCCGCAAAAATTGCACTTGCCAGTTTTTCCGGGCGCATGCGGCGGCGCTCTTTGCGGTTGTCTGGGCTGTAGCGGCGTGCGTGCGCTGTGCGGGTCGGTCCTGGGTAGACCGTGAGCACATGCACGGGTTTATCTGCAAGCGCCACCGACAAATTACGGGCATAAGCTACCAGCCCATCTTTACTTGCCGCATAAGCTGCTGCCCCTGGGTAGCTCACAAAATGCGATAGAGACGACATAAACACAATTGTGCTATGAGGCTTAAAACGGTCACGTTCAACTAGGGCTTTGGTAAGCAGCATCGGGGTTAACAAATTGAGGTTAATCACCTCTTGCTGTTTTTCAACAGGCACATGTTCAAACCGTCCCACCGCGTTAATACCTGCGTTGTGAATGAGCACATCAATATCAAAATCTAGCAAATCCACCGTTTTTTGAATACCGGCGTCCGTTGCTAAATCTGCCACAATAAACGACACATTATCTGCAAAACGCGCTAGCGATTGGCTTGTTGCTTCTGCATCATGGAGGTTAATGTCTACACCAACAGGGTCATAGCCATTTGTTGCAAAACTGTGTAACAACGCCGCACCAATACCACTTGCACCCCCCGTGACAACACACTTCATGAGGATGCCTTCTCAGTTGATGTTTCGTGAGTAGGCGTATCTTCAGATGTTTCTTCAGATGTTGCCTTTTCAAGATGAGGCTGCTTAGATAATGCCGTATGCGTTGATGTTTGTTCAGCCGATGCTTGCTCAGCTGAGGCATCTTTAGCGTGTTCAACTTGATGTGTTGATGCAATATCTTGACCTTGTTGATCCGGAGATGACGCTGTTGATGCACCCGCAGCATCCGCCTGCTCAGAAAGTTCTTGTGCAGAGGCTCGAGCGTCATCATGATCTGCTTGCTTACGCGCTCTAGACCGTATTCGCCAGCGCATCACTGTCTCTAAAACGCCCCCAAAATAACGTCCCAAAAACCGAATGAGCCTATTAGTGCGTCCAATAGTAACGTCAAAGCGGTCTTCATCAATAGCTTGAATAATGTCACCCGCCACCTCGGCAGGGGCAGCAAAGCGGCTCACATCAAATTGCCCTTCGGGCACGCCACTTTTACGGTGCATGTCCGTACGGGTTGCCCCCGGGTGAATGACCTGCACATGAATACAGTCGTGACACTCGCTGGCAATATTGCGTGCTAGTCCGTCCAGGGCAGCTTTGCTAGCGCTGTACACAGCGTAGTCAGGCGTTGGCAAACTAGCTGCAATGGAGCTAATAAACACCAACCGCCCGTAGCAGGCTTTTAGGTGACCTAGCAAAGCTTGTGAAAGCGCTAACGGCGCATACAAATTTATGCGCAAAAGGTCTTTAATGTTGTCCGTGGGTTGGTCTTTTAAGTTGCCGTAGTACCCCACGCCAGCACTATGAATTACAACATCTAAAGATGTAATATCTCGAGCTGTTAGAAACTCTGTCACCGTATCCATCGCAGCCTCTTCAGCAAGGTCAACTTGGCAGTAGTTGTGCTCACCAAAAAGTTTAGGTGGGAGTTCTTCTAAAGGTTTACGTCCAATCAATACTAAACTTGCCCCTTTGGCTTGGAAACCTTTGGCAAGCTCGAGACCCAACCCGCTGGTTGCACCCGTGATGAGGACGCGTGTCATAGCCAACATTCTACACTGCTATAACCCTTTGTCTAGATGTACATGTGTCTAGATATACATGCGTGTCTTTGTAAAAGCTGGCTCGAGCTTGCATCATAGTGGTCCTGTAGTTGTGTAGTTTGAGCTTTACAACATCCAACGTCTACCTTAAAACTCTGTCTACCTTAAAGACATAGTACGAGTGACACACATGAGGTTGAACTAAGTGTAGTGACACAATTATTGAAGCCCTAAACATCTCGACAAGACTACTACCCCACCCAAATTTAGATGCCAACTTCATGAGTCCTACACGGATATATTGACCGAACCCCGGCACCCACAAACCATTGTTACAGCACAAGTTGGGGAGTTTTCAAACAGACTCATTGGCTGTGCTGGAAGAGTGTTTATCAATATACCTTCATGAGATAGTTAAAACGCACCCCAAGCATCATGGTGTATAGTGAGATTTACCATGCTCGTCGCAGTTTCTAGGCTGTCATACTAGTAACTGTGAGCAGTTTGTAACGCACCATCATTAACTAACGCATGTGGATGCCATGTGAACTATGAATCATGCTGTTAGCTTGTGATTTACAACATTTGAGCCTATTACATTGTGTTGGTGACTGGTTGCTGTCAAAGTAACATGTGCTAGCAGAGCTTCATGATAAATGAACCGCATTCGTTGTTTATGAACCATGAAGTTAGGACAGGTACCACCCAGTTCGCCTCTGTAACTCTGTAATCTGTAACTCTGTAAGTAGTGACCAATTACGTACAGCAACCAAAAATCTGTGTGTTTCAGGCTTAGCAATGCATATAAGCAAATCAAGACACAAGCTTTTGAACAAGCGTTGTTGATTGTAGTTGTTGTCACATGGTGCATACTGTGTAAATCGTGATGTGATGCTCGAGGCCAAGCGGCATACTTTTGCTATTACAACAGAGTATCTTCACGAACGTTATATCTGTCCGAAAAGAGGGTCAAATATGTCCAAAATTATGCTTGTTGATGACGCACCTGCTGACCTTAAGATGATGGAAAGCATCCTCAAGCAAGCCAACCACCAAGTAATTACCTGCTTAAATGGTGAAGGTGCCGAGGAAATGATTACCAGCGAAAAGCCGGATTTACTCATGCTGGACATTGTGATGCCACAACGCAATGGTTACGAGATCTTGCGCAAAGTTCGGCGCGACCCAGCTAGTCGTGATCTGCCTGTCATTGTGGTGAGTTCCAAAGGACAAGAAAGTGATATTTTGTGGGGTAAACGCCAAGGCGCATCTGACTACATTGTGAAACCGTACACCCCTGAGCGGGTGCTCGAGGCTGTTGGGGGTGTGCTCTAGCAAAAAATTGTAGACAATACATTATGCCAATATCCACTAATATCTTAGGCGTTAAATACTCATAGCAGATACGCAACTAACCTAAGTAGCTCCAGACCTGAGTAGCTCCAGACCTGAGGAACCCTAAACACTGACACTGGCAAGTACAAGCTTATCTGCAAGAGCATGTTTTTTTCGCTCGAGCAACTTTCGAGCAGCTGTTGAAGTTATGTATACCCAACAGGTCGTCGAAATTGAAGGGTATACCCCGCTACCTCGTACACGTGCGGACTTTTTAGGGCTTATGTACATTCAAGGGCGCATTGTACCCCTGCTCGATGTTTACGAGCTGTTTACCCGCACAGGTGGTGGCACCCCAGCAGCAGACCAGTTAGATTCAACTAACTTAAGCAAAGCTGTAATCGTGCATCATCAGCAGTATGAGTTTGCGCTAGCAACTGAACGGGTAATGGGCTTTGTTGGACTTCCCAAAGACATTACGCCTGCCAAAGTACCCAGCGTTCTTAAACGCTTTGTGATTGGTGAGGTGCCCTTTGATGACCAGCAAACAGCTCTACTCATTAACGTGCCAGAGTTAGTAAGCGCTCTAGGCCAGCGGCTCGAGGTGGTTTAGTGACAGCTCTTAAGTACTATTTCGCAGCTCCCCAAGGAGGAAGAAGGTGAACACCCTTAGCAGACGCCGCCTTTTGAAGCTAGCCGCGAGCACTGCAGCCAGCACCAGCCTGTCGCCTTTACTGTTTGGCGGCCGCGCGTGTGCACAAGTCAATCTCGCAAGCGATATTGGCACAGGTGTAGATGACGACAGTTTAGTCATCGGCATGAGTGGCGACTTTAGCAGCCCTAGAGCAGGTGCCAGTATTGAGTACTACCGAGGTAGTCAGGCTGTGCTCGAGGAAGTCAATGAGCAAGGCGGCATTCACGATAAACGCTTACAACTTATTGCCCTAGACGATGGCGGTATCCCTAATAGAGCCATTAGCAACACCTTTCGGCTGCTCGAGATTGAGCAAGCGTTTTGCCTAGCCAATTATGTAGGCGACGAAACAATAGCTCGAGTATTACCGGTTGTTCACACCTACAGAGACGCCAGTTTGCGCATGGTAGGTAACTTAAGTGGCGCACTCATTCAGCGCCGCTTACCCTATGTTGAACAGGTGTACAACGTGCGTGCGTCTACCTTGCAAGAAACAGCACAACTCGCGAACGATTTTTGGGATGCTGAGCGCAACAACATCGGCGTGTTTTACACAGCAGATGCAGGTGGACGGGTTGGTCAAGCAGGCGCAGCGCGCACACTAGCTGCCAAAGGTGTTGCCATTACCGCTGAGGCAACTCACGATGCAGCACTTACCGATCAAGCTCAGGGTGTCTCTGGACGTGTCGGGCGAGCCGACGACCGCGCGTCCTCACAAGAACTTGCTATAAGTGCCCTGCGTGATGAAACAAGTGCCGCTGTACGTCATCTTCGCAATAACGACTGCAACAGTATTATTTGCAGTACTGACTCACAGACCTTTCAATACTTTGTGGCTGCTGCCAGAGACATAGATTGGGACGTACCTATTGCAGGCACATCTTTAAGTGACAGCACCCCACCGAATATATCAGGCAATCAAAATCTGCTAGATATTAAGAGCGATGCCGAAGGCTATGAGACCCAGCAGTTTGCCAAAAG
>JBCCBI010000228.1:0-8889 GCA_039034155.1 Deinococcota bacterium
TCGAGCACCAGGCGGACTCCTCCGTCAGCAAAATCAACTCGACTCGAATGTTCGAAGTGATGATCAACAAACTGGACGAGAGCCAAAGCAAGAGGAGCAAATGGGGAATGATCAAGCTGATGGCACCATAACTACGTTGTGGCAAGCGTCTAACGGCGAGCAGCTCCTCAACCTTGCCGTAAGCCCTGAAGGGCAACTAACAGCAAGTATTTGGCGGCACGGCTTTGTGGATTTAGCGTTATTTGATGAGGTGAGTTCTACATGGACCTACCTCAATCAAGATAAATACCAAGATATGGAACCATCCTGGCTAGACGAAGACACGTTGCTTTTTAGCTCTGACCGCGCGGGGCAATTTGACGTTTATAGACTCAACATTAACCAAGTCGAGGCTGTTCCTTTGAGCCAAACGCTCGGCGGTGCGTTTCAGCCAGCTTTCGGGAATGATGTGCTTTGGTATGTAGCATTAGGCGGTAATGGCTACAACTTGGTGGGCACACCCTTTGTTGAAGGTGCATTGTTACAAAGCTCCAGCACGGTAGATGGTGTCGCCTCTGAATCATCCGACACTGTAGGAGAAGCTAGCACAGCATCAGATGATGACAATACGACCTCAACAACGACTTCGCTTGCCTCAGATGAATCTCTCAAGGACATGTCAACTATCAACACAACGATGCTTTTGAATGTCGCTGATGACATCACCCTACCAACACCCCAACAACTTGATGTGGAGCCATTACCTGAGCCGTTTCCACAGGTCACTTATCCGGTAGAAAATTATCAACCGTGGTCAAGTTTGGCACCTTACGGCTGGCTACCGACGGGGTTTGGATTTGCACTATCGCCCTTTGAAGTGGCGGTTAGTGCCTCAATTTTTGGACAAGACGATAGCGCAAAACACAGCTATAGCGTGAACGTAGGGGTGAACACGAGTCTCGAGGGCGACCTAGACGGCGCATTTATCAACGCGCGTTACGCGTTGGGTGCTAACAACATTCTCAACGCATTTGCAGCCCAAAACCCAGTGACGTTGGGCTTACAGGTAGGCATTTGGCCGCATGTACCCCACTTGGGGGATTTTCAAGAAACCGCGCTAGGTGCATTAGGTGATGCTAGCACGCAGTTTCCTGTGACTGTGCTAGGCACGCGGATGCTGACTCGCATCAGTTTGCGTGCAGGTGCACTGCGGCTACCTTCGTATGGTGACTGGCAGTTTGACGGTCGCACAAGCTTGTTACTATCAAATCAACGCGCTGACCTGTGGGGCTACAGCAGCCGGGGTTGGCTAGTGGGTGCAACCGGTGTGTGGAGTGCGACCGAAACTGGTCGGTCATTGGGAACCTGGGCAGATGTTCGCTACGCGCGCCCGCTGGTTATTGGAAATGTAGGTGGGACGCTCGAGTTTGGTCTGCGCGCTGGCTACCGCCCGCCGGAGCCTATTGCCGTAGATTTTGATACTGACTTGAGTGCCGCGCTCACCATCGGTTACCGCTACAGCGTGCCTATCCGCTGGCGTTATGGGGACGGGCTGTACAGCCTCGAGCGCATCAGCTTTGAACCACGCGGGCGTCTCTGGTTGGACGACGCCGTGGGTGCAGGCGCTGACCTCACAGTAAACGCAGACGTGCTCATCAACTATGGAGCGCCCATCAGTTTAGGAGGTAGCGTTGGCTATGCTGAAGATTTTTGGTTTCGGATAGGTTTGCGCTTACCGCTTTAAGCTAGTTTTATAAAGAGATTTACAACCTCAGCTAAATGTGATGCCCGTGGTGTAAACTAGAGGCATTCACATTACTCATCTCTTGCCGCCTGATACCGATTAAACACTCTATAACCCCCTGCGGGCTTTATGCCGTTCCAATCAGAATCGGTAGCCGTTTCTACACCCTCCAGGTGGGTTAATTCGTTAACAAATTAACCGGAAAGGGTATAACAAAGCATGTCCTGACAATCATGCAATCCTTTATCTTGAAGATGCTCGTAATACCGCTAGCGACTGTTTCGCAGCACCTACCGTATGGAAAATTAATTTACTGGGGATATCAGCCTCACCAACTCAAGTAAGATGACATCATCATCGCTATCGCAAAGCAATAGCTCAACAGTTATTAAGGAATAGGCAGTACTAATAAAAAGATTAGGAATTTATGGCGAACTACACAACTAACAAAAAGCAGGTAGATACCTTTGAAGGTCGCGTCTACACAGGTAAGTACACCATTTACGGGCTTTTGTACACACCTTCAAACGAAGACATGGACAGATACTTAAATACAACTGAGCGCTCGTTTGTGCCTATTAGTGAACCCATGATTTACCAGAGTTGCCTCACCCACCCGCCGGATATTCGCTCACTAAGTGCAGCGCCACCGTTTATTGCGGTACATAAAGAAAAGATTCTGTGGCTCATGGGCGCGCGGGCATCTGAAGAAGTAATTCGGCATTCAGAGCAACAACGGATGGCTATTTTATTTGATGACTTTTTCTTATCTGGTAATGTGCGGCACCGTGAAAATACGCGCATGAGTGCATTTTTGGAAGCTATGACCTCTGAAAATACCTTTCAAACGCTTACCAACGTACACCTGTGTAAACTCAAACACCGTGGCTACGAAGTGTTTAACGACAATGAACCTCTCGAGACGTTTGATACAGCCGTTGTTAACTTACACAATGCTGAAGGCGTAATTGAGTTTGAGTCTCAAACCGATGGTAGCGTGGCAGAAGATAAGCCCAAGACTATTGGCAAAGGGTCAAAAGTGCGCGTGAAGATGGAAAACGACGGCTCGAGCCAAATTGAAATCGGTCGTATCCAACGTGAAATCAGTGAAGGTGTGTATCTAATGAGCTTTGAAGACCGCCTTGGTGAGCGCAATGACTTGGTCATTGTTGAAAAAGAGGCCATCGTTGAAGTATTGTCTTAGTTTTAAACATTACCTAGATTTTAAACACTATCTAAAGCTCAGCGTAGAATGACCACTTCGTCAAAACCTGATGTTTGGATCGCCCTCTTCCGTGGCATTAACGTAGGTGGCAATCACATCTTGCCGATGAAAGACCTGCGCGGGTTGCTCAGTGAATTGGGGCTGATTAACGTCAATACCTATATTCAAAGTGGTAACGCTGTTTTTCAGCGAGCTGCAGACAGCACTCGCACGCCTAATGAACTTGCTGAGCAAATTGCTGCGGCCATCACTACGCAACACGGTTTCACACCCAAGGTCATGGTGTTTTCTAAAACTGCTCTTGATGACGCTACGAACGCTAACCCTTTTCCGGAAGCAGCACACGCTCCCAAAACACTATACGTATACTTTTTGGACACAGCACCTAACTCACCTGATTGGCAGCAGCTCGAGGCCCTCAAGGGTGCTTCTGAGCACATGAAGCTTGTCGGGAATGTCTTTTATCTATATGCTCCCGACGGCATTAGTCGTTCTAAGCTAGCCGCTAAAGCTGAAAAGTTACTAGGTGTGGCAGCTACCGCGCGCAACTGGCGTACGGTATGTAAACTTGCTGACCTCGCTGAGGCTGTCTCTGGGTAAATACGCGTATTTACCCAGAAGATATCCTGTTTAATGACACCCTGTTCAAGACGTAATTGGGGTTGCTACTGGTAGCAGAATTTCAAAACAACTGCCTTTACTCAGCTCACTTTGTACTTCAATGTGACCACCCATAGCCTCTACAAAGGTTTTTGTGAGCGAAAGCCCCAAGCCGTGGCCGGGAATGTGGGAGGTTTCGTCGATCCCCAGACGTTCAAAGGGTTTAAAGAGATGCTCGAGCTGTTCGGGGGCGATCCCGCGCCCGCTATCTTCAATTGCAATGCTCACATATTGGTCGCTGGGGCGGCTAACTCGCAACCACACGTGTCCACCTGGGTGATTGTATTTGATGGCATTGCTCAGCAGGTTAAGAAGCGCTTGTTTTAACTTGTAAGCATCTGCGCGTAGGGTTAGAGGAATATCTTGGTTAGGGTAACGCGCGCTTTCTGTGTTAGCTGTTGTCACGTTTAAAGGTATGTCCATATGAAGGTCAACTTTGTACTGGACAGCAATGTGACGCATAAGACCGCAGGCTTCTTCGACCAGCGCAGCCAAGGGAACCTCACTCCAATTTAAGCTGATACTGTCATAACCATCTTGCCCATGAGCAATGTAAATCATGTCATTAATGATGCCACCGAGTAACTTAGCCGCCTCGAGGATTCGCCCAATATCTTCTGACCACTGCTGATAATTTGGCTGTTGAGATCCATCTTGAGGCATATTTTGAGCTTCTAACCTGAGAAGTTGGGCAAACCCAGAAATAGCGTTTAGAGGCGTTTTAAGTTCGTGGCTGATGCTAGCAATAAAGCGGTCACGGGCTTGGTTAGCAGCTGTCACCTCATCAACAGCTTGGTTGAGTTCAAGGTTGCGTTGATTAAGCTCGAGCTCGAGCACTTTGCGGTCACTGATGTCTTGAATAGTACCCATCAGGTAGATGGTGCCATCTTTGGCAACATCGGCAGCTTCACGGCGCGAGTGAACATGCACAAGGGTGCCATCTGGACGAATAACTCGGTGGTCCACTTGGTAGGGTTGACCGTACTCAATAGCCTCTTGCACAACATTTTTCGCACGTAGGCGTTCTTCTTCAGGTAAGTAGGTATAGTATTCGTCAATTGTGGGCATGCCTTCACTGCGGTCGCGCCCCACAATTCGGAAGGTTTCATCACTCCAGTGGAGTTGTCCCGTACGAGTATTAAGCCGCCAGTTGCCCAATTTGGCAAGACTCTGGGCACGCGCGAGTAAAGCTTGGCTCTCACGGACTTGGCGCTGACTTTCTTGTAGGTCAGTTACATCCCTGCTAGCAACAACCATGCCACTAATCTGGTCTTTGTCCGTTACCAACGGCACGCGGTTCGTAAGCATGTGACGGCCCTTAATGGTATCTGCCTCACCTAGCAGGGGTGTGCCAGCTAGAACTTGCGCGCTACTGCGCTCGAGGCTTGCTGCGGCTTGCGTGCCCATAACTTCCTGATACGTTTTGTTTTTAAGCGTTTGTGGAGGTGTGCCTACCAACTCAGCAGCAGCTTTGTTGGCAAGCGTAATGCGCTGCTGCGTGTCCATAGCAATCACAACATCTGGCAGGGCGTCAACGAGGGTGCGCAGTAAGCGCCGCTCACCTGCTAAATCTGCTTCTGCAGTGCGCAGGAGTTGCAGATCGACCCGCGAAACTAGTACCCGTGCTAGCGGCGGGATAGTGTCCAGAACTTGCCAACTAATGATACTGGTGCTACTACTTTCTTGAACATCAAAGTGCGTTTTATAACGGTCAACTGGGTGGCGTTGGTTACCCTCAAAGTAGCGCTCACCGTCCATTAAACTGAGTAAGCCCAAGTACCACTGATAATAGCCATAGCCCTTGAGCATGCGGCCAGCTTGAATACTAGCGAGGTCAGCCTCAGTTAGCTCGTGGGCCTGCTTGTGACATGTATCTACAAGTATGGCAGAGGCTGATTTGGAGGTAGCCTCTGCGGTTTCAGAGGCTGTGACATGTGGACGCTGCATTTTACGAAAGTAGCGCAAGGCTTCTTGGTTGACATCATGCAAGCGAATGAGCCTAAACAAGCGCATAAGCTCGGTTTGGTCACACAGGTGTTCAGCCAAGTTAACACCGGACGCCCTAAGGCGCTCAAGGTCCACATACACAGCTGCTAGGTCTTCTTCCCATAGGGCAACTGGTGAATGGTCAAAGAGGGTGCGGTAGCGTTGCTCGAGCTTGCGGCGATGTGTTTTTTCATGGGTTACTAAACGCTCAGCCGTATTGCGCACAAAATAAGTGAGGCTAATCACAATAATGCTCGCAAACTGAAAATCCACTAGCGTTGCCAAGTTTGAAGGTACCCCGCGCTGCTCAGCTAATACGTGCGAGATCAGACCAATAAACGTGTTCAGCACATAAAATACAGCACACCAACGCAACGCTTGACGCTGCTGAAATATCAAACTGGTTGTGGCATAGAGCAGTGGCGTCCAAATAAACCAATCAATTTTCCGGGCCATAAGTTGCAAGCCGCTCATATCTGCGGGTGTTACAAGCATCATAGAGCGCCCGAAATAACCAAAAAAGGCCACCGTGCTCACACTAAAAACAGTTAATTCAACTACTCTGGGTAAGCTGCCACGACGCTCGAGGATAGCCAGTAAGGTTAGCGCTGCAAATCCAGGTACACACATAAACAGTGCAACCACAGGACTACTGCTCGAAACGAGCAGTGTTTTAATAGCTGAAAATAAGAGCGCAACCGCCGACAAGCCAAACACGATGCGGTAAACGCGCTTTTTGGGAAACGCTGCGGGCAGCAAGCTGCTTATATCTGTTGTGAGGGTGTCATCTACAAACCTTGGCGGTGTTGTCACGGTGCATTAAGTTTAGCAGTTTCGAGCATAAGTCACTTTATGTGTAGCCTCGCATAGCTTGCATCTGCAGTTGCTCCAGCAAGTCTAAATGGAAATGTTATGAGATGCTCGAGCTTAAATGTTGATGCCGCAAGGTCGTCTGATAATATTGGGGGCATTACCTGTCCAGCACGCCACACTCCCCATCATCAGGGTCCAATAAAGCGGTAGCCAATCCCATGCACCGACTCAATATAACGCGGCGAGCGTGGTTTATCGCCTAGTTTTTGCCGGAGCGACGAAATGCATACATCAACCACACGTTCAGTACCATCAAAGTCCGGATGCCAGACAGATGTCAAAATATCATGGCGACTAAACGCTTGATAGGGGCGCTTAGCAAGTAACACCAACACATCAAATTCGGTGTGGGTGAGGGTGACTTTGTCGTAATCTACGTACACGTGGCGGTCAATCATATCAATGGTGATGTTACCTACCTCGAGCCGCTCGCGTGAACTGTGCTTGCGCAACTTAGCACGCACCCGTGCTGTTAACACTGCTAGGTCAATGGGCTTGGTCACGTAGTCGTCTGCCCCAGCGTCAAACCCACGCACTTGCGCGTGGCTTCCTGTTTGGGCAGTCACAATGATAATGGGCATGTCTGCATAACGCTGCCGCAAACGTTTCGCGACTTCGTAGCCATCTGGTGCTGGGATTTGTAGGTCAAGCAAGACCAAATCTGCCAGTGGCGCACGGTCGAGCGCCTCTTGACCTGTACGGGCCAAATGAACCTGATAATTTTGGGCAAGTAGAATACGACGCAATAGCTCGAGGCTATTTTCGTCATCTTCAACGACTAAAATACGTTTTGTTATCATAAAATTACACTTTTGAGCCAATAGACTTACACTTAACCGGTAGTTCCCTAAATCAATATCGTGAGATACATCAAACACATTAATTGTTACGTTGATGTTTCGGCACAGCATATGTTGCAAGCTATATCAGCTGTGCAACACATTACATTGTAGCGCTACAAAATAGGTTGTAACGTACTCTGGTTGTGTGGACGTATCACAGTGACACTTGCCACTAGCCAAACCCGCAATAAGGCGTATGAACAAGGGTGGTCAGACCTGATGGCAAGTTTACTGGTTAAAAGCTGATGTCTTAAAAGCTGATGTCTCAAAAGCTGATGTCATTAGACTTTAAGGGACTAGGCTAGACAATCCAGAATTTACATAGTCAGCAACTAGACTTACCAAAAGAGCAATACTGATGTGTTGAATCTATCGCCTATACCACCAAGCTAGTCTTCAATAATCGGCACACGCTTGATGTCTGGGTCAGTAAACAAATCATTTTCGTCGGTACTGCGGGTTGAAAATTCACTGACAATGCACCCTTCGGGACCTGCTTGAAACCAGTGCCACGTTTCTGGGTACAGCGTGTACTGCTCACCAGGTTTTAAGATGATTTCGTGCCAAACGGTGTAGGTATCTTCCCGGCCCGCAGGTGGTTTAGCCACCGGATTAGCGGCAGGTTCACCTTCAACATACAGGTAAACCTCACCCCAACGGCAGCGGAAGGTTTCCTCTTTACCAGGCTGACCGTCTACGGGCGGGTGTAAGTGCTGCGGGCAGGTTTGACCGGAGAACATAATGAGCTCTTTAGCACAAACTCGCTCGGTATTCACATAAGTAATTAAGCACAGGCCAGTTGTCTCAAACTCACCTAGGTTGAGATCGGCAACCTCGAGCCTCGCCTTTTCAGCCTCAGTGAGAACAAGCCCCACGTTACTCAGCATCTCACTAGCGCGCGCTTGGGCGGCTGCAATATCATCACGCTTCATCAAATAACCCTCCTTCTACATGAATGCCGTCGTTAGGACCACGAAAGGTCCCGTGCTGATAGGGTTGCCAGCTTTTATCACGGAGTTTGGTTGTAGCCCGCTGCCAACGCCCTTGCAAGCGGGTCAGCGTTTCACCCCATGAACGCACGCCACTGGTGGCATCTGGCGCTTCGACACTACACGCACCCACGGCAGTTGCCACTGAAATAGCGCCTGCTGGGTCGAGCCCCTTGAGTAAAGCTGCTAAAAAGCCTGAAAAGGTAGCATCTCCTGCGCCCGTTGTGCCACCCACTTTGACGGGCAAAATAGGCACCCAAAGCTCTCTATCTGACCAGTTGCCTAAACTTTCTGGGCGCGCGTGACCAAGCCGCATAAGCCTGTCTGCGCCTGCTGTGCGCAAATAGCAGCCGTTTTCGCCCAATTTAAGCCCCACAATACCTGCGCCAAAGTCCAGCAGCTCTTGACTTAAGGCACTGTAAAAACTCGCTGGAGCACCTTGGGCCCGCCACGTGCCGCCTTCGTAAGCTCGTGGGTTCAGCATCGACAACACTTCTTCAATATTGGGCATGAAGATATCCACATATGGCAGGGTGCGCTCGAGCAAGGCCTGCCAATTCACCTTGCCTGCGTCACTGTTAGGGTCTGGCA
>JBCCBI010000229.1:0-8860 GCA_039034155.1 Deinococcota bacterium
GCGTTCAGTTCTTGTTCAAGACACTAACGGTAATCCTATTTCTCTCTTAGGAGCTACCCTCTAACCAATCACCCAACCCTCACCTCCTCCATTCCTCTTCCCCTTTCCTCTGGGCTACCTAACGGTAGCCTTCTTTTTTGGGTAATAAGTGGCATCAACTTTGCACCACGGCATACTTCATGAAGTTGTGCATGTCGCACGCTGTACCTAGCTCCCTCGTCTACACTTCGGGCGGGGGAACTTTTATGGTGAAAGTTTTGCAGGTTTGGCTAGTTGCAGGATTACTAATCTTGACAGGATGTCATGACGCTGTGGGGTTAAATGCAGAGCAACTTCGAGAAATTGGCTTGGCATCGCTATCTGTACAGTACAGTGCTGAGGCAAAGGATTTCTTTGTTGAAAGTTGCGACGAACCAAGTGATGGGCGAGACATAAGCAACCTAAGTTCTGAGTTTCAAGTAAGGAAAGCATCTCCTAGAATGGAGTTGAACCAAACACCCTAAAACTAAAAGGAGATGCTGCCATGAGTTTACTAGAATTGTTCTGTGAAGTCGATGATTTCTGTAAGGAGTTTGAGCCTTGGCTGGCCCAACAACAACTGGCAGGTTGCTGTGGACGCAAACGAGGACCGCAACCACGGTTGAGTAAGAGCGAGATTATGACGATAGTGATCTACTTCCATCAAGCAGGCTATAAGACGTTTAAGGACTACTACCAAAAGCATGTTTGCCAGGAGCTTGCTAACGAGTTTCCTGAATTGGTGAGCTATAACCGCTTTGTAGAGTTGATGGACAGCGTTGGCTTACATCTGTGTGCTTACTTGCGAACACGGTTTGGGAGCTGCACAGGCATCTCCTTCGTTGATAGTACGTCGCTTGCCGTGTGTCACAACAAACGAATCAATCGCAATAAGGTCTTTGCTGGTCTGGCAACACGGGGTAAAACATCTATGGGTTGGTTCTATGGCTTCAAGCTACATCTTGTAGTTAACGACCAAGGTGAACTCTTAGCAGTCCAACTTACCGCTGGCAACGTTGATGACCGAGCACCCCTTGACAGCCTGACCCAAGGATTGGTTGGCAAGCTCTTTGGCGATAAAGGCTATGTCTCCAAAGACATCTTTGAACGTTACTACAAGCGTGGTCTAGAAGTCATTACCAACATCAGGAAAAACATGGAAAACAGTCTTATGAAGCTTACTGACAAGCTCCTCTTGAGAAAACGCTTCATCATTGAAACCATCAACGACCAACTCTAGAACATTTCTCAGATTGAGCATACTCGCTACCGCAAACCTACCAACTTTGTCATTAACCTACTTGCTGGTTTGATTGCCTACACCCATCAGCCTAAAAAACCTAGTATCAATCTGGATTATGATCCCTCTTCACTTCCCTGTTTTAATCTGACGAAACTTCGAACTCAGGTTAATGAGCAAATGCACTCCTACTGAATTGTGGCATCGTAATGCTGCTCGGCCCAGTTAGCAAGCGCAAGAATAGGTTCACGTAAACTGTCACCGAGTGGCGTGAGTCGGTATTCAACTTTGGGCGGCACTTCTTGGTAGTCAATGCGTTCAACAAGGTTGCTTTGCTCGAGCTTGCGGAGCGTTTGCGTCAGCATCTTTTGGGAAATATCACCAAGGTTACGCTTTAGCTCGCCATGCCGCTGTGTTCCCTTAGCTAACGTCATGATGATGAGCATGACCCATTTGTCAGATAGTAATAGCAGTGTTTTGCGTGAGGGACAGTAGGGATTCAAAACATCAATCGTGTATTCCATCAGATAACCTCGCTAAAATTCCATAGGCACTCGAAAGTACCTACTGTACAAAAAGTGCCTGCTAATTTAAACTCCCTACTATAACCGTTGTGATACCCTTTCCGATTAATTCTCAAGGAATTAATCCACGTGGAACGTGTAGAAACAGCTACTGATTCCGCTGGGGACGAAGTAAAGCCCATAGGGGTTTACGAAGCATGTAATCGGAATCGGTATGAAGCATCAACTTAAGTCTGTAGCAACGGTCAAGGAGGGTGACAATGACAAAGCTATCACGCCGTAACGTGCTTAAATCGTTTGGTACTTGGAGTCTGGCTGGTACTGCAACGGCCAGTTAGCAAGGCCTTAAAGGGCAAGCTTGGGCACAAGATGCAATGAACACCATGAAGGTACTTCCTACAGAGGGCAGCATTGTGCAACTGCCTAAGCAGGGCGCCACCATACACAGTTATGTTTCACCAGAAGCAGGTGTCATGGTTACGTCACACATTATTGAAACAGAACGTCAACTAGTGATTGTAGACACAACTTTACTGCCCAGTACGGCTGCTGAAGTACGCAGTTATGCTGATAGTCTCGGCAAACCTATTGAGCGCATCATCATCAGCCACGCCCATTCTGACCACTGGTCAGGACTGGCTAGCTTTGCAGGTATCCCCGTATTTACAACGGACAAAGTGCGTGAAGACATCGCTCAAGAAATTCGTGACGAGGGCGCGGTATCTATGGAGGTTCTCGATCCAGTGATACCACTCACGGCTGACACCGAAACTCTGGACGGCTTAACCTTCGAGTATTTGATCTACAACGACGCTGAATCTCCTGAACAAGTTACGGTTCATTTACCAGAGCTTGGCATATTATTTGCGCAAGATTTGGTCTACAACAACGTCTACTTTTTTCCAGGCGTGAACCGTGATAACTGGGTTCGCACCTTGCAGTCTCTCCAGACGATGGACAATGCAGATGTCATCTTAGCTGGTCATGGATTCCCGACCACCAAAGGCGAGCTGGACAGTGCTATTAACTTTTTGACTTTGTATAGTGAGGCTGCAGAAGCTGCCACCGACGAGGCTAGTTTGCAAGACGCGCTGCGCCAAGCTTATCCAAACTATGGCGGTGCATTTTTACTAAACTTTGCGGCTATGGCGCTCTAGACTTGGTTGTCTTCCACTTTTATCTCTTAGCAGATAGGGGTGCAAGATACTTAGATGATGCTGAACCGCAGTTGATACCTGCGTGTTTCACTTGGCTCGAGCGTTACTAACTCGCCACGTTCACGCGCGTCTGCTCGGCCGCGAATGCCTGCACAATTGGCAGGTTCAAGCCCCAGCACATAAGCACCCTGCCCTAGCATTTTCCACTGATAAAGGTCAGGCAAACTGTCGAGTGAGTACTCGAGCCTCACCCCAAATCCAGCCATTGGACTGTGAACCGTCGCTTGCGCGTAATGATTATCCGACGGTTCAACAGCGTGATGAAACACTTGCTCGTCATAGCCTTGCTGCGGCGCGTGGATATGCTGCCAATTATCAATGCCAGCTTCAGCAACGGCGTCGCGGGCAGTTGTGGTAGTTGCCTCGAGGTCTAAATGACTTCCCTCGGCAATCAGGGGAAAACCCAAGTTGCAGTGATACAGAATCATGTGGGGTTGAGGATTAAATCCTTCGTTGGTGACGGCATCGGTTAGCTCGAGCCAGCTTGCCCCAAGCGCTGTACGAAGCGTGCGGCAAAGTAGCAAGTTCTCCCCAAACAACCGTGCCTGACGAACCTTACCCTGAATCGTGATGACATAATCCTCACCTGCCTCAGTAGTCTCCCAGTCTGCCGACCAAGACACTTGCTCAGCAGGTAAGTTGGAAACGCGCCCGTGAATGCCAAGCTCTTTCTCACCATCACGATTTGCAGCACCAAATTGGTCGAGGCCGCATGTTGTTACCAACCCGCCGCCAAAACTTCTGAGCCAACCAAGCCCAGCGTGTTCAGCAAAGGCAGGATGCGGCCAGCCAGCGGGTGAATGCCAGCAAAGAGACTGCCCATTGTAGCGGCACATGCCAACATCCAACGCACGGTCAACCAGCACTTGAAACTCGAGCCCACTCCCCGTATGCACGTTCAACACACGACTGCCTCGCCCGCGTCCATCATCTAGCACAAGAGCCTGCACGCCAGCCAGTTGAGACATGTCACCAATGTGTTCGCGTAATGCCTGCGCTGTCCAAAGTTTGCCAAAAAGGTTAATCATGATGAGCATTCTCAATCGTTAAAGTTAGAAGATAGGACATAAGGACATCATAAAGTGGCTCGGGGAGCTTGCATCAACACATGAGGAAACTTATCAACCTCCATTGACACCCATCCCACCCTCCACTTTGAGGGTTTCGCCAGTAATAAATGACGCACCTTCAGATGCTAAAAAGAGAATCGCGCTAGCCACTTCCTGCGGCTGCCCAAAACGCCCCAGAGCATGCAAGCTATTCCAGTTGGCAATGAGTGTGTCGGGGTCATCTGCTTCTTTAAAAATGCGCTCGTTCATGGGCGTCATAATGGTGCCGGGCGCAACGGCGTTCACGCGAATGTTGTGAGGTGCGTATTCCACTGCAGCCTGCCGGGTGAGGGCTTCTACGCCACCTTTGGCGGCGGCATACGCAGACCAACCGCGAAAGCCAAGATGTCCTTGCATGGAACTCACGTTCACAATGCTGCCAGAACCTTGGCTAACCATCAACGGCAACACTGCCCGCATCCCACGCCAAACACCGGTGAGGTTGACATTGAGAACGCGTTGCCACGTTGCGTTGTCAATGTCGGTAACGGAACCGGGCAAAGCAACAGCGGCGTTGTTCACCAGTACATCAACCTGACTCCAAGCTTGCTTAACTTGGTTCACCATGGTGTTGACGCTATCACTATCGCCAACATCGGTCGGGATGAACAAGGTTTTATTGTCTGAGTTTAGGGAGGCTCGAGCCGCTTCACCTTTATCTACATCAACGTCCGCCAGCACCACCCGTGCCCCAGCCTGAACAAAGGCTTGTGCTGTCACCAAACCAATACCATCAGCTCCACCTGTGATGATGACAACGTTGTTCTCAAAAGATTGTGTCGTCGATGGGATAGCGATCATCAGTCAATGTCCTTTGAATTCTGGTGAACGTTTCTCAACAAATGCTTGAATGCCCTCGAGCCCATCCTCGCTAGCGTACAATCCGAACAATACTTCTTGCTCGAGGGACAGCGCACTTGAAAGTGATGCATCGGTCCCATCACGCAAGAGTCGTTTCATAGCTTGGGCTGCTAAGGGTGCAACTTTGAGGGCGTAACGGGCTTTCTCGAGCGCAGCCTCAGCTAAATCTTCTGGTTCAACCACGGCTGCAGCAAGACCTAAGTTAAACGCCACCTCACCTGAAAGTCGGCGAGCAGTCAGGAGCACATCTGCTGCCACATAACGCCCAACGGCACGCACTAACCGCTGACTGCCGCCACCCCCAGGAGATAATCCTAAAAGCCCTTCAGGAAGTCCAAAACGCGCTGTTGTACTCGCCAAAATAATGTCGCAGCAGAGCGCAAGTTCAAAACCGCCACCGAGTGCATACCCGTTGACCGCCGCAATGGTGACTTTGGGAAAGTGCTCGAGGCTATCATTTACCCGCCGACCCCGCTGCTGAAAGGTTATAAATGCTTCGCGGTTGCCGTCGGCGTATTCGGCAATGTCGGCACCTGCAACAAAGGCTTTTTCACCTGCTCCGGTCAAAATCACCACGCGGATGCTATCATCGGTGCGAATATCAGCAAGATGAGCCTCAAACTCGTCAAGTAACTCGGTTGACAGTGCGTTGAGTTTGTCCGGCCTGTTAAACGTGAGTTGGGTGATGCCCGGCTCGAGGTTGTCCCGCAACACAAGGGCCACGCTAAATCACCCCTTCAGCGCGCCAGGTGTCGCATTGAGTTTGGTCGTAGCCCAGTTCTTGCAAGACTTCATTGGTGTGCTCACCTACGCTAGGTACACCGTGCCGAATCTGCCCGGGCGTCTCACTAAATTTCATGGGCGTGCCGACGACCTTCACCTCACCAGCAACCGGGTGATTGACCGTTTGGATGAGGCCATTGTGCTGGACTTGCGGGTCGTTAACGAGTGTTTCAAAGTCCTGCACGGGGGCGCACCAGAGGTCGCGAGCAAGCATCTGCTCGAGCAAGTATTCAGTCGTTTGCTCACGAACTTTCGCTTGCACCCGCCGTTTAATGTCATCACGGTGTTCAAAGGCTACTTCGTCAGTATTAAATTCTGCCAGACCGTCATCACCAATAATCTCGCCCACTACATCAAGTGGGTTCATGCTGATGGCCATGTAGCCATTTTGAGTTTCGTACAAGCCAAACGGCGCGCCCAACCACGGACTGCTGATGCCCGCCTCGCTACGCTGCCAGCGTTTGTCCAAGTTCATAAACGCGGTAAGTTCTTGGCACTGGAGTGCCACGGCAGTATTAAACAAGCTCACGTCGATGCGTTGCCCTTGCCCGGTGCGCAAACGGTGAAACAGCCCCAAAGTTGCAGACAGCGCTAACATTAGTGCGGTACTTGCATCTACGTAGGATGTCGCTGCTGCCACAGGTAAGCCGTCACCGGGGCCACTGTTGGCGGCTAACCCAGACATCGCTTGAATGAGCAAATCTTGACCCGGTCGTTTGACATAAGGACCGTCTGGCCCGTAGCCGCTACCTGCTACGTAAACGATGCCCGGATTAACCTCTCGCAGGGCCGCATAGCCAATGCCTAACCTATCCATCACACCGGGGCGGTAATTTTCGACAACCAAGTCAGCCTCTTTAACTAGTTCTTTGACCAACTCAATGGCCCTAGGGTTTTTGAGGTTAAGCGTTAGGCTACGTTTATTGCGGTTCATCGCGATAAAAAACGGACTGTCGCCACCAAGTAGTTCGCCCATAGCAGCCAGGCCACGCTCCCACTCACCGTGCCCGGGGCGTTCTATCTTAATGACATCTGCACCAAAATCACCTAAAAACTGGGTCCCCCACGGGCCGAGCATCATCTGGGTAAAGTCAATTACACGGATGCCGTCTAAGACAGAGTTAACTGCACTTGTGTCCACTACAAGTCACCTTGTTTGAGGCACCCATTGCATTGATAGGTAAAGGGTTGGTAGCTCAGTTTTATAGACATACTGCTCATAGCGATAACGTGCTCCTTTGGTGGAAATATGAAGTCATTTCAGTCATTAAAAAGCAAATATATGGGGTTTAACGTGTGGGTTTAACATCTGAGTACAACCTATTTTCGATATGTATTTTGTGATTTGCGAATATCTCACCTAGTTGAGTTGCAGTTAAAAGATGACCTAAGTTAGCTGGGCTCGAGCCTCACCTCAAAAGCCTCCCGCAAGTCTTGAATACAGTTTTTTGGATCATCCTCAGAACGTAAAAAAGTGTGAATACGGTTGCCCATAAATTTTTGAAAGTGTACAAAGCCAGCGTCTCTAGGGCGCATGTAGGCGTGCTCGAGCGTCGCCAAAGTATTCTTAAAAAAGTTATTGGTGAGCGCGTTACAGGTGTCATCCTGCCAAGCTGTCACATTGCCCGGTTGCCCGCCAGCCTCAACATACACTCCCGCTTGAACTTCACCACCACTCACCCAAACAGAAAACTCAGCAGCCTCTTGTGAATGTTCACTGAACTTACTTACAGCGATACCCGCCCCACCTAACAAGCCACCGCGTACACCCGGAATGTCGCTAAAGGTTAGAACAGCACCATTAGAATTACCTCGAGCATAGTTGCTATACCCAAACGCTAGCGGGCAGTAGGCAATCTCATCCCCTTGGCTCATAGCGTCGTAGGTATTAATTGGGTTCCAGTTGAGGCAGTTTGGATGAGCGCGTTTAGCAAGGCGTTTTAAGAAGATGAGTACCGCTTCTGCTTGGGCGTTCGTCACAAAGTCTGTCTTGCTAAGCGGATATCCAAAACTAGCGCACAAGCTCAAAAACGAGCACATGGTATCAGTTGGAACTAACGGAATGGCGAGGTAGAGGTTGTCTTTGCGGAGGGTACTAGCTAGCTCTAAAACCTGTTGCCAATCTTCAGGTAAAGGGTATGTCAGCAAGTCGGCTCGGTAGCTACTTGCTTGCACGGCGGCATCCACTGCAAGCGCCCACTGCTTATCGTCGTAGGTGTAACTTTGATGGCTGAGGCCGGCACTTTCGTAGGCAAGTTGCCCCACCACCACATCATCAACTAACTCATTCAACGGATGAAGGCAACCACTTCTTGTAGCAATCCCCATGTGTGGGTGGTCGATAACCATCAAGTCATAATCTGCCGCCAAGGTGTTGATAGGAACATCTCCGAAGGCTTTGAGTGAACGCTTATCCCAATGAATTTGAACATCATACGAGTTTGCATAATGTGTGCTAGCTGCTTCTAAAGGTGCGTACCCTCGAGGATGATCCCAGGTGAGGCCTCTTAGAGATAGGCTCATCCTTTGCTAGCTCCAGCGGTAAGTCCCGCCACAAATTGACGTTGCAAAAAGAAAAACACCACCATAATTGGTAACGACACCATCACCGAACTAGCCATGAGTTCGCCGTAACGAATACCGTACTGGCCAATAAAATCGCTAATACCTACCGATACCGTACGCATTTCGCGGCTGCTGGTAAAGGCAAGTGCAAAAATAAACTCTTGCCACGTCACCACCGCAATCCACACGGCTGTGGCGGCAATCCCGGGGCGCGCTAGTGGCACGGCAATACGCCAAAAGGCTTGTAAGCGAGTAGCACCTTCTACCAGCGCAGATTCTTCCAGTTCTTTGGGGATGTTGCCTATAAACCCCAATAACATCCAAATTGCCACCGGTAAAGTGATAGTGATGTAGGCGATAATGAGCGCCGGATACGTGTCCAGCAAGCTAAACCGCCGCATAATTTTGTAGATGGGAATAATCATAGTGGCAACTGGAAACATCTGCGCCAAAATAATGGCGACGAGCAAAACTTTGAATCCGCGCACACGAAAACGGCTAAAACTGTAAGCTGCCAAAAGTCCTACGCTGATGGAAATCGCC
>JBCCBI010000230.1:0-8819 GCA_039034155.1 Deinococcota bacterium
TCGGCAACCTCGATACTTGGTCGTCCTAGTCGTCCCATGATGTGAGTTTATCATGCCTTTTGTCGGAGCTGGTATGATAACGTCGCAGATGCACCGCTCACAGGTAGATCCTCAGCAGATAATACCTACGCCCTCAAAGATTTCCTTAAAGCCACCGTTCAAGATGCAGACCGCAACAATCACTTTGAACTAGAAAATCCGTACACGCTAGAAATCAACTTGCCGAGCGAAGGACGCGTCAAAGCTAAACGCGGCAGCATGGTGGCCTACACGGGTGACTTTAAGTTTAAACGCGAAGGGATACTTGCAGGCGGCCTCCGCAAAGCGGTTATGAAAGCGGCGACTGGCGAAGGTCAGTCGATTATGGACATCACCGGGCGCGGGCGCGTGTACTTGGCAGATAAAGGCAAGCGCGTGCAGATTTTACGGTTAGCTGGCGAGAGCATTGTGGTCAACGGTAATGATTTACTGGCGCTCGAGGACGGCATGGAGTACGACATCACCATGATGAAACGCATCGCTGGCATGCTTACGGGCGGGCTTTTCAACATTCGCGTGAAAGGTCATGGGCTTATGGCACTCACCACGTATTACACGCCGCTTACCCTACGCGTTCGCCCAGATGCACCGGTACTCACCGATCCCAACGCCACCGTGGCCTGGAGTGGCAGCCTCAACCCCAAACTCAAAACGGATATGAACTGGGGCACGTTTATTGGGCGTAGTAGCGGCGAAAGCATTCAGCTCGAGTTCATGGGCAAAGGCTGGGTTGTTGTGCAACCTTATGAAGAGGTGTATTTCCAAGTCAGCTAACTTCAAGCTCTGGCGATGTCCCACCTATGATGTCCTACATAGTGGAAGATGCCATCAACTCAAACGCCCTTACTCAAACGCCACTAAAGTGATGTTCATGTTATTGTCATCATGAAGGTTTTAACGGCTAGCACACAGTGAACGCCCTACCGCAAACTGTGATTTTAGCTAACAATCTTAGCCTCACATAAACTGATGCTCACACAACACCTACATGTCAACCTCGAGTAAGGCATCTTTAGATATTGTGTTTTTTAGATATTGTGTTTTTTAGATATTGTGTTTTTTAGATATTGTGTTTCAAACGTGCAACAAACCCTCAACTCTCGTCAAGGAGGATAGATCATGAAGATCTCCCAAACTAAGCTCGACAACATCAAAGCTTGCGCCAACGACCACGGCGTAATTAGCGCGGCCGCTATGGACCAGCGTGGGTCGCTCCAAAAAGCGATTGCCGCGAGCGGCCGCGACGTCACCGATGACGACTTGCGTGCATTCAAAAAGTCTGTCACGCAAGTACTTACACCCCATGCATCGGCTATTTTGCTTGACCCAACTTGGGGTTTAGAAGCTGCTGCTGCTCGCAGTGACAACGCTGGCTTGCTCCTTGCCTACGAAGAAAGTGGCTACGACAACACCACGTCCGGGCGCTTGCCTAGCCTTATTGACGGGTATAGTGTGCAGCGCATCGCTGAAGCAGGTGGCAACGCCATCAAAATTTTGTTGTACATTAACCCCTTCGACAAAGAGGAAATCAACGAGCAAAAATACGCGTTCACCGAGCGCGTGGGTGCCGAGTGTGAGGCGGTTGGCTTACCTCTGTTTTTAGAGCCAATTACCTACGATGACAACATCACGGATTCATTTGAGTTTGCCAAAGCCAAACCCAAGTACGTGATGGCCGCCATGGAAGAACTGTCCAAAGACCGTTACGGGATTGATGTGCTGAAATTAGAGTTCCCGCTCATCGCCAAGCACACAGGCGGACTCAAAGCCTCTGAGGGTAACGAGATTGCCTACAGCCGCGAAGAAGCCACCGACTACCTCAACCAAATGGGTGACATGGCTACCAAGCCCTATATCTTCTTGTCTGCTGGGGTGGATATGCCCGTGTTCTTAGAATCTTTAGAACTAGCAGCAGCATCTGGCGTGCGCTACAACGGCGTGCTCTGCGGACGTGCCACCTGGAAAGGCGGCATTCCGGTCTACGGCGAAAGCGGTGCAGATGCGCTGACCGATTGGCTTGGCGGCGAAGGCGTAGACAACATCAACGCCCTTAACGCTGTGTTGGATTCCAGCGCCAACCCTTGGTACGACGTCTACGGTGGTATGGACAAGATTGAAGTCACTGCTTAAGATTTGAGATTAAAAGATTTACCTTGAGGGGCGCTCTAGGGCGTCCCTTTTTTGTGGCTGATGCTTACCTATCGCTATAGTCGAGAGAGTCATCGTATCCATCAAATCCAGATTAGAGCATGTCGTTTCATAAAGTAGTTTGTAAGTCATGATATTTCTTTAAGGGATGTTGCTCGAGCACCCATCACCTTTACATTACTGATTATGCATACCCATCTTTGATGTCATTTCATACAACACCCTCAACGAAACCCAACCCTGCTAGCGCTTGCTTTTTAAGTCTCCTCAGCGTGGTAGCTTAGCTAGCGTGACAGACGTTTTGCACTACCGTGACCTCGAGCTTCCTCAGCAAGCTAGCCTCCCTCCGTTCAAACCACCACCGCGTTTTGGCACAACCTATTTTGCAGACTTTGATCCGCAACACCCCAGTCAAGAAACAGCCGTAACCCAAGTGCAAGCATTTGCAAACAAGCCTGCCAACACCCAGCAAAACGGTCGCTGGTTTTGGCAGTCCAAAGCTCAACCGGGGGAAGGTCTGTATTTAGACGGCGGGTTTGGCGTGGGTAAAACACACCTGCTGGCATCTGCGTATCATGCAGCGAACTATGAACATAAAGCGTATTTGTCGTTTCAAGAATTGGTGTTCACCATCGGTTTTTTAGGTATGGAACGCGCCAAAGCTGACCTTGCCCACTACCAGCTTTACTGCATTGATGAATTTGAACTAGATGACCCCGGCAACACACTTATCGTGAAAACCTTTTTAGCCGAGGTCTTTAAGCGCGGCCAGCACGTGCTCACAACCTCAAACACGCCACCGGAAGCACAAGGACAAGGTCGTTTTAATGCGCGTGATTTTCAACGCGAAATTCAGAGCATTGCTGAACGGTTTACGGTCTTGCGGATGGAGGGACCTGATTACCGGAAGCGGCACAGCCTTGGTAATTTAATGACGGGTGAGGTTTTTGAAGACAGCCTCGAGCACGAACCCATGCCCTCCCCTAAATTACTACTCACCTGGGATGAACTACTAGAGACCCTCCGTAACCTTCACCCCATTCGCTTTACGGCACTCTTAAATCCTATCGGCAGTTTGTACGTGCGTGATGCACAAACGCTCGAGGATCAAAACGACGCCTTACGCATGGCCCACTTTATCGACAAAGTCTACGACCAAGGCATTGGCTTGCGCGTGGCTGGGGAGATTGCGCCCATTGATATTTACCACCCAAGTTACCGCAAAGGGGCATTTGCTAAAAAATATGAACGGTCGCTCTCGAGACTGTCTGAGTTGCTCGAGGAAACCTTTAACTCCTAAGTAGTTCACCTACAAAAGTGCGTGAAAGTCACGTCTACAACAACATTAGTGTCTGTATTTAGCCGAACGATAGTTGCATTATTTTTAACTAGATGATACCTGCATCACCTGCTGCCACGCTCGCACGCCACCCGCCAAGTTGTAAACATCTGTAAACCCAGCCGCTTCCAAATACGCACCCGCCAGCTCACTCACGCGCCCGTAAGTGCAAATAATGAGCACAGATGTATCTTTAGGGATGTTGGGGAACGTGCCTGCTTGAATTGCCTCGAGGCTCATCTGAACATCCACTCCTAGCACATCGTCACTCACCGGGCGAATGTCAATGATGTAGGGCGGGTTGCCTTCAGCCAAGCGCGTCCGTAGAACTTGCGGCGTCATGGTTTTCATAGCTCGAGTTTATCCTTCAACTGTGTCAAGCCTTTCCCAAACTGGACGGTAGAATCAACACACATTTATGCTCACCATCATCTTTGCCATCATCCCTGTTGTTGTTGTCACGTCACTTGGCTATGCGTTCAAGCATTACAAATTTTTAGATGATGCGTTTTGGGTTGGTGCAGACAAACTTGCATATTATGTGCTCCTGCCTAGTCTTTTTGTGAGGTTAACCGCTACGGCGGCGCTCGAGCACAACTTACTTACAGCTCCCTTAACACTCGTTATTGCCATGCTCCTTATCACAGGGCTGATGCTAGTCACGCGCCGGGCCATCAGCAGCACTCCGCCCGCATTTACCTCGGTGTATCAAGGTGCGGTGCGGTTTAACAGTTTTGTGTTGGTGGCGTTGTCGCTCGAGCTATATGGGGATGCCGCTGCAACCACCATCGCCATTTGCATTGCGGTCATTGTGCCCCTCGTCAACCTCACCTCAGTCGCTATCCTTAGCCGTTACGGTGAAAGCACACAGACGCCATCGCTCACGCGTATCGTAAAACGTCTTGTCACCAACCCACTAATTGTCGCCTGTGTACTTGGGCTTTGCCTCAATGCATTAACGAGCGTCCTCAACATGTCACTTCCAACACCATTCCTAAACAGCCTTGATATTTTGGGACGCGCGGCTTTGCCCGTCGGGCTTTTATGCGTTGGCGCAGGCATTAATTTGAAATTATTGGGATCATGGCAGATTGACGTTGTAGTAAGTAATGTCATCAAACTACTCATCAAACCGCTGTTGGTGATGGGCTTGGGTCTGCTGATGGGTTTGGAGGGTATCATCTTTGCAGCCACAGTTCTCTTTGCAGCTATGCCCACGGCAACGTCAGCTTATATTCTGGCGCGGCAACTTGGCGGGGAGGCTACCTTGATGGCGAACATCATTATGACGCAGACGGTCCTTTCTGCGCTCACCATTCCCGTGGTATTGACGCTATTTGAAATATTGATGCTTTAACTGCGTTGCAGCCAGAGAAACTGGTAAATCCGAAAGTTTGTGATACTCGAGGCACTACTCTTCGACGACCAAGACAGCATATACAGCATGCAAAATCTTGGCATCACAACTAGGATGCGGAGGACGTACCAGTGTTGCTTCACTTACCACATCAACCCCGCTCACGCTAATTTGGTCGCCATGTTTAAGCAAGATTGTTTCACCCACAAGGCTAAAAAACGCGATTTCACGTGTTTCTGCTCGCCACGTAGCAGGCTCGAGCCAAACCAACAACATTCTGCTAGCCTCATCTACCTGTAACCAAGTACATGTCTCGGTGATGTGCAATCTTCCTGAACCAGTAATGATGTCAGGAAAAGTTGTTGTTGGAGGCGGTGTTTGTGTGAGTAGCGCCCAGGTAGCAAGGGGATTACTAGCCTTTACCACTGTAAAGACACAAACAAGCAGTAAAGTCAGTGTCCGTTTTTGTGGTATGCGCCGACAAACTTGCAACATAGCCTGTCATCCTTTATCAAACTGACAAGTGTAAAAGACCGAACCTTATTTGGCTCGGTCTTAACTGGTGGAGGCGGCGGGAGTCGAACCCGCGTCCGACATGCCCTTAAATTGGCATCTACGCGTGTAGTCACAGATTCATTGTCGGCACATCGCAAGCTCTGCGACTGGCTGCACGATGTGCTTAAGCGTCTTTAGTTTCGCTTAGAGGCCAACGCTAAAACCCCTAACCTAGACCGTTTTAGGACGTCTTAGCTAATGAGCCACGGACGGGGCTTCTAGCAGACGGCAACTGCACTTAAGCAGCTAATGCGTAGTTATTATTATTGCCAGTTAATGGCTGTTACCGTTTTTTAACGAGGCCAACGGTGTCCTCGACGCGCAACCGAATTCTCGCAGCATCCCGTCGAAGCCGTGTCACCCCCACAGGAAGAACGTGTTGCTAACTACGCGCACATTATTATGTGCAAGCCGTATTTTAGCACAAAAAGAGGGCTATTGCTGCTAATGCTAGATGTGCTAAATCTCGTCAGAGTGTGCTGAGTTTGTTAGTCCCCAAGCAACCACAAATTAAGCCCGATGAACATGTTTTACTTTGTTCATCGGGCTTGGTGAGTAGAGGTTTATACCAACCTATGTTCAGTTATTAACAAGCTCAACCTATTTAAGGAAGGGTTTCAATAGCGTTACCGTCTGGGTCTATCAAAAACCAAACGCCACCGACGCCTTGACCGTTGGCATCACCTGCAGCGGCATCACCACTGAAGAAATAGAGGGGCGCGTCGTTGTAGGTTACTTGTGTGCCTGCGGGGTCTTCGCGCTCTATTGTATTGATGGCTCGAGCATCCGTACCCTCGCCTGCACTAATATCTTCAATCATGGCAAGTAGGGGCGGCCAGTTACTAGCGCAGCCACCAACACATGCACTTTCGCCAGCAGCATCTTGTGTAAATAAGTAGAGGCTGTTGCCGTCAGCATCAGTTAAGTAATCACCGTAAACCGCACTGTTTCTCACCTGAAGTTCGACTGTATCTGCTTCTGGCACAAGCAACACTTTATCGATCACATGAATGATGCCGTTACTTGCTTTGATGTTGGTGATGATAACTTCAGCGTCACCTAGCGGTGATGCTGGGTTGGCAATGGTGAGGCCGTTTTGCTCCGTGAGCATGAGCATTAAACTCTCACCTGTTAGCAGCGTGGCGACAGGCGTACCATCTGTTGCTGCACTTATCGCTTGACCCGCTGAAACGGAACCGTCAACAACGTGATAGAGCAAAATGTCTCTAACTGCGTTGAGACCAAGGGTGTCAACAAGGGCGTTGAGGTCGGCAAGCTCGAGTGCACCCAATAGTGCCACAAAGGCATCATCAACTGGGGCAAATACAGTTGTTGGAGACGCGCTAGCATCTGCAAAGCCGCCTGCCAAATCAGTAGCGGTAAGTGCAGCGAGCAGTTGGGTAAAGCGGCCGTCGGCAGCAGCAATTTCGGCAATGGTGCCGGGGGCGGTAAGCACCGTATCAATCACGTGAATCACGCCGTTGGTAGCGCTTATGTCTGTCATGGTGACGGCAATAACGTTATCGGTGTTATCCACCAAAAACACGCCATCATTTGTGATGCTTACTTCAACGCTAGCGCTTTCAAAGGCGGTTTGTATTAGTTGACCGTCACTGAGGTCACTTGAGCCAAATTCACCAGGAATCACGTGGTAAAGAAGCGTATTGGCAAGTACTTCACCTTCGGGGAGGGCAGCAAGCTTGGCAAATGCGTCATCGGTGGGAGCAAACACGGTGAACGGACCCTCACCAGAAAGTGTATCGACTAAGTTAGCTTGGGTAAGGGCAGCCTCGAGCGTCTCAAAGTCGTCACTACCAACTACAATTTCTACAATGCTCTCAGGGGCATCTTCTGGCAGTAACACCTCGTTAATAACGTGAATTACGCCGTTGTCAGCACTCACGTCTGCTTGAGTAACCTCAGCATCACCATTCAAGGTGAGGTTACCACCGATAACATCAGCGGCAATCAGCGAGCCTTCAACCGTTTCAATATTTGTTGGTACGGCGTCTAATAACGTTGTGCTGGCGACCGCACCACTTACGGTGTGGTAGAGCAAAATTTGATACAAGGTTGTTTGGGTTTTGTCGGTTGCGTCGTTTGCTTCTTGCAATAAACTGTCTAAAACGCCATCAGGTAGATTACCAAAAGCTTCGTCTGTGGGTGCAAAGACGGTGAAGGGACCGGCGCTAGAGAGGGTTGTCTCGAGCCCAACGGCAAGTACAGCGGCCTCGAGCGTGTCAAAGTCATCGCCACTAACTACAATATCTGCAATGGTGTTCGTCATCTCAGCTTCAGGTGAAACGGGATCGCCTTGCTGCTCTTCTAGGTCAGACTCATCGCCGTCTTCATTGAACGCACTCACCGAATACGTGTAGCTCACGCCAGCCATAACATCTGTGTCGGTGTAGCTAGTGACGTTAGCAGCAACCTCAGCTATTTCGGTCTGCTGGGTTTCCAATGCACTAGTACTCACCGAATCACGGTAAATTCTAAACCCCGCTTCATCGTCACTATTGTCTGTCCAACTAACCACAATTTGGTTAGTACCCGCTGTGGCGGTGACATCTGAAGGTGCGTTTGGTGAACTGTCCGTTGAGCACGCTGCTAAAAAGGCAACGCTTAACCCTAGATACAACCAACGGTATCTTTTCATAATTACAACTCCTTTGCGGATTTTAAATGTAACTAAGCGTCTTTTACTGCCACAAACCAGCCCCCGATGAGTTGTAGTGCGCAAACACATATGCTTTACGCAAGCTAAGCTCAATTTGCTTACAATGTGGCAGTAAATTCGGACGCTGTTACTCAAGTATGAGGATGTCGCGAAGTGATGCTCTAAAAAATAGGTAGTCCCACACTTGTGGCACGGTGTTTATCACAAAGTGTTTATAGATAGTTCATGAAGAAGCGTCTGGAGATGTAGGTTGAGGATAGATAAGCGCGTGTACGTTGATAGTTGATGTGCCAGATACACAGCAGCAAATATGTAGCCTGAGTCATTTACCTGATGAATTCTCAATGTAGTTAGAGGGTGGCTAGGACAGCCTCGAGCCCTTGTAATTTGCCCTCACTAAATGCCCCAATATCTTCCCAGTACACGTTGCCGTCGCGGTCAATGAGCAGTAAGCGGATGGTAGAGGTATCTGTAAAGTTGAGTGAGCCAAGCATAGCGTCCATATCCGTGTAGAGAGTGATGGTAGTGTCCCTCGCTTTAGGATCAGCGATTCCTCTAGACATCCAAAAATCTAGCTGCCTGCGAAAGAGCCAATTAAAACGAGGCAAAGTAGGCAGTTCGTAAACACGCATGGGACTGACCTCTTCTAAAGGTCGTAAAGCATCTAACCAGTCATAAATCAACAACTGTTGGTTTTGGGTGAA
>JBCCBI010000231.1:0-8793 GCA_039034155.1 Deinococcota bacterium
ATGGTGACTTTTGACCCCAAGTTGCCGTCCAACCAACCCATGCTGGCATTTTTATGGACCATTGCGCTCTGGGTGACCAAGTTGTAAACGTTGTGCGACCAGTTTTGAATGGTCGTGTAGCGTACTTGGCTATCTTCTTTACAGATGATCTCAATGACGCCACTGTGGAATGATTCGGTGTTGTACGCAGGTGCGGTGCACCCCTCAATATAGTGGAATTTGGAGCCGGGTTCACCAATAATGAGTGTGCGTTCAAACTGCCCAATGCTTTGTGCGTTTAAGAGGAAGTAAGCTTGTAATGGCACTTCAATCTCAACACCAGAGGGCACGTACACAAACGAGCCACCCGACCAAACAGCACTGTTCACCGCCGCAAAGTAGTTGTCCTCTGGTGGGATGATGGTTGCAAAGTGTTCTTTGAAAATTTCTGGATACTCTTTAAGGCCAGTATCGGTATCTAAAAAGATAACGCCTTGCTTTTCCCACTCTTCTTTAAGCGAGTGGTACACCATCTCACTTTCGTACTGCGCGCCAACCCCAGCTAAGATACGCTGCTCAGCTTCGGGTACGCCTAAGCGCCGATAGGTTTCGCGAACTTCTTCAGGGATGTCGTCCCAGCTGTTGGTTGTCCCATTGTGCTCGTTGGGGCGAACGTAAAAGTAAATCTCATCAAAATTAAGCTTGGAAAGGTCGGGGCCCCACTTAGGACGGCCTTTTTTCTCGGCAATCTCGAGCGCACGAAGGCGAAACTCGAGCATCCAATCAGGTTCTTCTTTCATGTGGCTAATTTCTTCTACAACACGCTTGGTGAGGCCTTTTTCGGAGCGATACGCGTAGGTTTCGGGCAGTGAAAAATTGTACTGTTTTTCATGTTCCATAGCCTCCAGAACGGCGGCATCGGAATTAACATCATGAGCTAAAGCATCAGACATGATTTAAGTATCCTTTCTTAACGGGAAATCACAAACGCGAGGGCGGACCCGTCAGGGCTTACGGCTAGGCGGTTAAGTCCAGTTACATCGGTGTCACTGAAGTCTAAAAAAGGTGTCCAGTCATAAGCGTCAGCATCCCAGCGGTAGATGACATTGTCTTGAGCTGCAATAAGTGTGCCGTCAGGCAGCCACGTGTGTGCATCAACACCCTCGAGCGTATCTGCCACAGCTGCATGGCCACCATCTTCAGTGTCATAGATACCGATGGTAGATGTGCCGTCCTCGAGCCTGTATACAAAACTCACCGCGTTGTAGTTGGGTAGTTTTTGTACGCCCACGCCTACAGGCGAGGTAATGGTTTCAGTTTCACCTGTGGTTAGGTCAGTAGTGACTAAGCTTAAAGGCAAGCCGTCGTCACTATCAGCGACCACAATCATCACAACTGTATCTGCGTTAGGGTAGTGGTAGTAACCAACACGGTAGACGTCTTCGGGCACAGGTGTTGGGTTCTCACCTGTTAGCTCGTAGCGCCACAAGCGTTGCGTTGTACCATCAGGCTCAATTTGCACAGCAGAAATATGCTGACCATCCGGTGTCATTCGCGGTGAAAACTCGCTGGCTACGGTGTCGGTGAGTTGGGTGATGTCGCCACTCGCCATGTCGTAGCGATAGATATTAGTTGATTCGATCTCATCTTCTGACACAAACAAGAGGCCGTTACCATCTGCTGTGAACGAAGGCTGGTTGTCATAGCGGTCGTTAGCTGCAACCGTCATAATGTCATCAGTAGCGATCATGACAACCTCACTCATGGTGTCATCTGACATTTCTGGCAGCATCACCATAAATACATCAGTCACAGGATATTGCGCAAGCGCAGCACTTCCTATTAAAGCAAATACCAGTGTGATGAGATTGCGCTTTAGCAAGAACATTAAGATGCTACCGCAGCGTGTTCTTCTTTGAGCCAGTCGTAACCTTTTTGGTCAAGTTCCATGGCGAGTTCTTTGCCACCTGTTTTAACGATGCGCCCTTGATGCATCACGTGCACTTTGTCGGGCACAATGTAATTGAGCAAGCGCTGGTAGTGGGTAATAACTAGTGCGCCAAAGTTTTCGCCACGGGCAGCGTTTACGCCTTGGGAGACAACTTTAAGGGCGTCGACGTCTAGACCGGAGTCCGTTTCGTCTAACATGGCAAATTTGGGTTCTAAAACTAATAGTTGCAAAATCTCACTGCGTTTTTTCTCACCGCCACTAAAGCCTTCGTGCAGGTGGCGTTCAATAATACTGTCATCCCAGTTGAGGGTTTTAACGGCGCTAGTAATTTTGTTGTAAAAATCCATAACGCCAATTTCATCGTCTTCGTCGCGGCGGGCGTTAATGGCTAAGCGCAAGAAGTTAGCAATTGACACGCCGGGAACTTCGACTGGATATTGGAACGCGAGGTATAGCCCGGCCCTTGCGCGTTCGTCAGGTTCCATTTCCAAAATGCTTTCGCCGCCTAACAAAATATCCCCATCTGTAACTTCGTAAACGGGATCACCTGCAACGATTTTTGAAAGCGTGGATTTACCGGAGCCATTGGGGCCCATCAGCGCGTGAACTTCACCTTTAGGTAACACCAAGTCCACACCTTTAAGAATTGGCTCACCAGCGACACTTACGTGTAAATTGCGAATCTCTAACTGCTCAACACTCACGTCTTCACCTCATTAACCCCAGCCCTATATTGATAGGTTTACATCGGCTGGGATTTGAATTGGATTTGCTTTGTTAACAAATAGTGACTCAGATACCTTCAACCTGTCTAAAGTTGTGGCCATGATGTAATGTTCACCAACATCTAAACAAGTTTAACCTCTTTTTAGGAGTCATTCCGATTATGAGTATACTCAATTTAGCTGTCATTGTCGAGTAGTTTAGTTGGGTATTAAGTGGCTAGCTTGCTGATTAACCTGCAATACCTCATACACAGTGCCAGTTTGAGGCTGGCACACCAACATTCCCCTTGGAAACATTTACTGACATCCTCAATTGGCACTCAAACATCGACACCTAAGCGAATTGACAAAAATGGTGGTATCTACAATGGTGGTATCTATGCCTAGTAAGTAAGGCTCCATTGTCTTGCTGTAAATGTAACAGTGAATGCAAAGCGAGACTATAGCGCAGTCAGCAAATTGACAGGGGGATTAGCTAACCTGTTGAAGCGTACTAAGCCCAATTCAAGATGGCAGTGTAGCTGGCACCATCAACAACTGCTTGAGGATGATGGATAAGACTCGAGCATGAACCTAACGACCAAACGTGTAGCGTGAAAATTTAAGGCGATGTAGCTGCCGTAAGGTTTACGTGGCGCAAGTTATCAACTAAGTTAAGGACAGCTGTTAAGCCAACTGCAAGTGAGCTTGGGTCTATCCATTCACTCAGCCTATGAGCGTGCCCACCTTTGTAAACACCAAAGGTAATAGCAGGAATGCCAGCAGCCATAGCTGCGTTGGCGTCGGTACTGCTGACTGCTAAATGAGCTGAAATGTCAGTGGCGGCAAGTGCTTGCTTTGCTGTTTGTACCAGCCTGTCATTTTCAACCGATGCACAAGGGCGGTCGCCGATAAGGTCAATAGTGTGCTCAACGCGGTGGCGGTTGGCAGCCGTGGCAATGTGTTTGTGTGCTTTGTGGGTAAGCTGTGCCAGTCGTGTTGGGTCGGTACTGCGCAAATCCAGATACATGCTAGCTTGCTCAGCGATGGTGTTGATGCTGGTGCCGCCGGTAATTTTGCCGACATTCCAACTCCAACGAGGGCCACCTGAAAACTCGAGCTGACTAAGCCCATAAACCGCTGCACCAAGCGCATGGGTAGCACTAGGCCCCGGAAAATCTCCCCAAGCGTGACCGCCAGGCCCGCGAAAGGTGATTTTATAGCGCTTGGAGCCGACGCTTTTGTTGATAATTACACCCAGATAGCCATCTAGTGCTATAAATCCATCTAGGTTATGGCCATGTGTTTTGACAACATGCCGGGCACCGCGCAAATTGCCTAGTCCTTCTTCACCAACGGTTGCAACTAAGGTGAGGTTGGCACGTGGACGATCTTCACGCATCAGCACACGCGCAAGTTGCACAAGCACGGTGAGGCTCGAGCTATTGTCACCAATACCTGGCGCGTGTAACTTGCCATCATCCTCACTTACCTTGACCACTGTACTGGCTTCAAACACGGTGTCTAAATGCGCTGCCAACATGACCTTAGGTCCCTCACCACCTGGCACGTCGGCGATAACATTACCCACCTCATCTTGCTCAGGATTGAGTCCAGCCTCAGCTAAAAGCTCACCAATAAGTAGCGCCCTGGCATGTTCTTCAAAGGTAGGTGCGGGCGTTTCGCAAATGCGAGTGAGCAAGTTGGTTAAAGACTCGGTGTAACTATGTGGCTGTGCGGGCATAACTGCACCATACCACCTGTAGTCACCTGGGAATTTGTGATGCTTCTCGCTTTATTGAGTAGGGGACTTAAATATGAGTGGGTTTATATGTGAATTTATGTCTTGGTTTCGTCGAAACTATCTAACATGCTAGCTAAGCCTGCAAAAGGATGTGGTTCGTTGACATCTCGCCAAACGCAAAAAGGAGCTGCCCCTTCAGGCTCTACGCGGTGCGGGCAGCTAGGACATTCAGGGTAGCTGAGTTCGTCGTAGGCTAGTTCGCTAAGCTCTGTTTTAAGCGTCATACGGCGTTTGCAACCTGCTTCAAAGGTGCGCTCGTTGACCTGTTGTGATGTGGACGCGCTAGCCTTAGCATTTGGGTACTTAGATTTGTGCTGAGATTTATGCTGACGACGTTTAGCCATGATGCGCGAATATCCATGACATCATTTGTATTGAGGCACCTGCATTGAGCATCATCCTCCAGTAAAGATATGTATAGCAATTCCAGAATCGGTTCCCCCACACTAAGTGGGTCTGTTTCGACTCGCCTAGCTCACATTTGAAGTTGCTAGGGCAACTCTAAATGGAAATGCTAGTATATGAAAAATAAAGTATTGTGAGGCTCGAGCCATCTCAAATTCCTTGAAGCTCAACAGAAAAGCATCAGCATTGTCGCCACTGCTCAAAAATATTTTATCTAAACCGACCTAGACATCTTAAGCAAAACTACATACTGTCGTCTTGATTCAGCGTGGCAATGCCTTCACGCAGAGCGTACAGTGCTGCTTGAGTGCGGTTATTGAGGCGTAACTTGGAAAAAATTTCTGACAAGCGGTTGCGGACAGTTTTTTCGCTTACGCCTAACGCCTCAGCAATTTCTTGGTTGGAATCGCCTTGAGCCAGCAAACGCAAAATCATTGACTCGCGCTCGGTAAGCTCAGACACGCGGTGACTCGGTAATTCTTCACGAGCTTTGCGAAAGTCTTCTAATACCGAGGCTGCCATTTCAGGGTTCAGGAGGGTTTCACCCTTAGCTACTCTGCGAATGGCATCAATGAGGTCATCAGCGTTGGCGTCTTTCAGCAGATAACCGCGCGCACCCACTTTAATAGCCTCAAACACATAGCGGTCTTGGCGGTACATGGTGAGGATGATAACTTTGGCCTCAGCAAACTCACTCAAAATTGTTTTGGTGGCGGCAACGCCGTCTAGCTCGGGCATTTGAATGTCCATCAAAATGACATCTGGCTTGGTCTCGAGCGCATAACGGACAGCCTCACGCCCCGTTGCAGCTTCACCAATTACCCGAAAATCGTCTTCTGTTTCTAGAATACTTACTAGTCCCTGACGGAACATTGCGTGGTCGTCGCAAAGTAAAAGCCTCACCATAGATTGCAGTGTAACGCACTTTGTAACATGTTAGGGCAAGTTGACAGTACACACCTAAGGCTGCAACTGTAACAAAAGGTTGCTAACTAAACTCACGGTAAACACATTTTTTGGCGTATAAACTATGTCCTACAAAGACCTTGACGGTGCTCACTAAGGTGCTAGCATAGTAGCTGAGAGAGTGAGCGCGCAGGTTTAGTGTCCCGCTTACCAGCAAGGCTAATAAACTGCAACTTGGCGTTGGGTGCCCAACATATTAGGTTGTACTTGAATCGTTGTAATCTGAATTGCCGCTAATGTTGCTGTGTTATTGATATCTGACTATCATGTAGATGTCATGATAATTTAGCCGAGTTTGAGTATGAACATGACGATAAATCTGTAGGTGCTTACTCTTTCAAGATCATTCAATTGAAGGAGTATTATGCTACACCCTAAAAGTGCGCTTATTGAGCGCAGCCGTCAACTTGGGTTAGGTAAACCCAAATTTGATACCAAACGTACCGGTCCCGAACATGAACCTATTTTTGTAAGTGACGCGCTCATGAGGGGCGATGTGTATGGCACCGGGCAAGGCAGCACCAAACGCGATGCTGAACGCCATGCCAGTGAAGAAGCTCTGCTAGCGCTCGAGCAACGCCTAGACGAAACATTAGATGACGAAACATTAGACGATGAATCACTTGAAGACGCTGCTTATGAAGATGCGGCTTACGAAAATACCTCACCTTCACTCCAACCTGTGCCAGACACAGATTTCGACGGACCTTGGCCACTTTTTCCAGACTTGCTGGTAAGCAGCTTACAAATTGCCAACAACCGAGTGAATCCTGTGCTAATCGGGCAAGCTGCCATCGACGAGATTCATACCTTAGCTGTGTCGCTTTATAAAGCTAGCCTCGAGTCCCTTGGTGAAGTTATGGAAATTGACGAATAAACTTGCTGCTTGCCTAGCTTGCGCGCTAAGAGCCCGTTGGGGGTTGGCAACAAGGCTTTTAGAGTGTAAACTGCATGTGATTATTACTGATTTACGGCGCAGTATGCATCAATCCATGTCAAAACTATGTTGAATAATGCTTGTAGTAGGTGCAGTTAGATGTATACATGGGGACGTGCCTAAAAGCTAAATATCGTGAGGTAAATACCGTCAACAACCCACAGGGGGGCAGATGACAATAGGGCAGATGGCCGTATCATGACTACACAAGGTCTCAAGAGAGGGCTCGAGGCAGACGCTTGGTTAGCGTCTGTGATTCAAAATTTGCATGACCTGAGCGATAAAGAACTGCTCGAGGCAGGTTGCCACGCAGGCGAAGATGTCTTGGTAGATGCTAACTCAAGTACACCTGAAACAGCGTTGACAAGCAGTATAAGTGATGATGTTGTGGGTAGGTATCTAAGTGCACAGCACGATAAACCTCAGCAAGATGTTTCTTCGCATAAATCTGCGCACCAATCTTCGTCATCTACCAAAGATAAATAGCATCAACTAACGTTAACAACGAATATTGAACCTTGGCACGTCCTTCATCCTCACCTCAACCTGATGCAGATATAGCCGCGCAGTTACCGCTCACGTTCACGGTGAACTTAACGCGTGGTGACTTTATCTATTACAACTGGACGGCAGCGTTTGACAAACCAATCCTGCCGTTTTTTCTGTATACGTTTGTGCTTTTGAACTTGTCGAGTTTGCTAGGCGTGTTTCCAGCGGGAAATATATTTGCGTTTGCTGTACTCATACCGCTAGTGGGTTATGTCATCTTGGTTCAAGCTAGTGCCAGTTTGCTGTGGCGGCGCGTTCCGCAACTGGCAGCGCCCAAACACTACAGCTTTCGGCAAAAATCTTACCGACTCAAAACCTCAACTGAGCAAGATGATGCAGCTAATGTGTCAATTGACTATGCAGATGTTGTCAAAGTGTTAGTCTCGCGGCGCGGGTATTATTTGATGCGGGTAGATGGTAGCGCAGACATTATCCCTAAAGCGGTACTCGAGGAGCAAAACATCAATCTAAACGGCTTTAGTACTTGGTTAGAGACCCGTACGCAAGTAGCATCATCGTTTTTTTTGTGACGATAGAACGTCTAATCATATTCTTATGAAGATGATTCTTTCAAACCCACCGAATGCAATAAACTTGTCAGTGTTACAAAAGTAGATAGGGTCAGGTAAGTACGCAAACGAGACATCACAATCTACTTTCTTGGTTTGACACTACGAACTAGCGTCAGGAATATGTCAAGATGAGCTAACGTAACAATAAGGTTGCTTAGGCAGATGCTAATCATCTTGCCAGGCAATACTACCAATGGCGTAGCGCGCTAGTTTTTATGGTCAGCGCTGCCGCCAAGGAGATAGCTATGCCGGGAGTTGCAATCATCGGGGCACAATGGGGAGATGAAGGCAAAGGCAAAGTCGTAGACGCGCTGGCGAGCGAGTCAGATTTTGTCATACGTTTTTCAGGTGGCGCCAACGCAGGTCACACGGTAGTCGTCAGTGACGATATTTTTAAGTTGCACCACTTACCCTGTGGCGTCTTGCATGCGCGTCCAACCTCAATTTTAGGTCCGGGCATGGTGATTGATCCATGGAAATTCCGCGAAGAATACGAGGCGTTTAAGACCCGCCAAGACCCAGGGCGAGTGCTGATTGCCGAAGACGCCCACATGGTGCTGCCTCATCATAAAAAGAACGATGAAGGTGGCGGCTTTGTCGGCACAACCGGGCGCGGCATTGGTCCGTGTTACTCGGATAAAGCGCGACGGGTGGGCATTCGCTTTGGCGATTTGCAAGATGATGCCGTTTTGGAAGAGCGCTTAAAGCGGTTACTTGCTGCCAAGCCTAATTCAACGGCTCGAGTTGGTTGGACCAGTGTCGACATCGCCATGAGTGAATTAGCAGATGTACGCGCGTTTGTATTGCCGTTTATCTGTGATGCTAGCCGCGAGTTGCGTGAAGGCCTCCGCAAAGGTGCGCAGGTGCTGTTTGAAGGCGGACAAGGCACCATGCTTGACCTTGGCTACGGCACCTACCCCTACGTC
>JBCCBI010000232.1:0-8772 GCA_039034155.1 Deinococcota bacterium
ATCACACGAGGTGTCGATGCCAAGAATAATCACAGGAGTATCACAACACCAGCCTAACATTTAGTACCTTGGCATGCGTATTGACGTCTATCCTAACAACAACGTTCAGCACGCTAAAATAGTCAGGTGAATTGGCAGACGGTACTCACAAACTACACTCAAATAGAGGTGCGTAAGGTGGGCGCAGGCTTGCAATTTGCGACCAAGCCAGGGCTGCCGTTTTACCCAGACGTGCCGCCAGCCGCCTTACAGCTCTTACAAGTGATGACGCCTGCAGCGGGGCAAGTTGTAGTTGACGCCAGTCACAGTCAAGGGTTGCTGGCACAAGCGTTGCAGGGTGCAGGTGCTGCCGAGGTTTGGGTGGTGACAAGCTCGAGCGCCGCCCTTACAACCAGTCAGCACATCAACACCAACCTCCAACATACAGCCAACCCCCTCTGGGACATGCCCCCAAATTTAGCAGATGCCATCTACCTTGTCCCAAGTACAGCTTTGGGAGACCTGCGCGTTGAAGCTGAGTTACAGGGCGCATACACCTTGCTCAAACCGGGTGGCACGCTGACGCTGGCGTTACCTAAACGCCAAGGGGCAAAACGATATGAACGAGTTGCTCGAGGCTTATTCGGTGACATTACTTCCCTCAGCAAATCAAAAGAATGGTACCTAAGCCGATGTGTAAAATCTGAGGTGCTTAGTGAGCCTCAAAATGTTGGGGAGCCTCAGACGTTTGAGGTGATGGGGCTCGAGCTACAAGCTCATCCAGGCGTGTTCGCTGCAGGTAAGTTAGACGGCGGCACAGCCTGTCTTTTGGACATCCTTACGCAAGACGGCCTTCTAGAAAACACGACGTTGCTCGGTAAACGCGTGCTCGACCTCGGTTGTGGTTACGGCTTACTCGCGCTCAAAGCTGCGCTTGCGGGTGCTGAGGTAACTGCTTTGGACGATGACCTCCTCGCCGTTAAAAGTACGGCTGCCAACGCCAGTCACTACGGCTTAGATATTCGCTGTTTACATTCTGATGTTGGCAGCGCCCTAACAGATGAAGTCTTTGATGTTGTGCTCATGAATCCACCCTTTCACGTTGGTAAACAAGTGAATATGCATGTGCCTCATGCGTTTTTAGCGACTGCCATCAAACACCTTGCCAATGATGGTGTTGTTTATATTGTCGCCAACGCTGCCTTGGATTACGAGACGCCTCTAACTGCTTGGGGAAAGCTTAGACAGGTGCATCAGCTCGAGGCTTACAAAGTTTTGGTTTGGCAGCATCAAGGGTGATGGCAACTCTACACTAACCAGTAGCATCAACAAGGATGCCGTGCTGCTCGGCAATATGGGTGACGTAGTGGGTGAAGGTTTGTGCTGCTGTGGACAAATGCTTGCGACGTGACAGATGAACTAACGCTGTGTCCCGATACGTTGGCGGCAAGTCAACTACCGGAACACAGGTGATGGTGCCAGCCTCGAGCTCCTCTTGCACGACCATCTGGTTAAAAAACCCAGCTCCCTGCCCATGCTTAACAAGGTGTAAGGCAGATGCTGAACATAGGTCAGCCGCGCCCGCTCGCGTACACAAGCGTGCTAAGTGACGCGGGGTAACCTGCCACCAGCGCAGCAAAATCAGCGGTTTGCTGTGTGCAATGACATCTTCTGTTTGGACTCTGTCTAGCTGGGCAAGCGGATGCTCTGGTGACGTAAAAAGATGAACGGGTTCACGGAAATGTAACACGGGCGTAAGGTCCGCTAACAGCGGCTCTAAACACGGCCAGCAAACAAACCCTAGTTCGATGACGCCATCGTACAAAAACTCGAGAATATCCCAATGCTTGCCGTCGGGGAGCACACACTCAACATTGGGGTGAGCTTCAGTAAAGTGCCGCATGGCGGGTCCAACAAGGGCATTCGCCAGTGAATGCAAAATGCCAACTTGTAAGCGCCCTTGCACCCCGCTGGCGCTCAGTTGGGCAGCGTCGCGACCGTCTTGCAAACTAGCGATGGCGCGGCGGGCAAAGGGCAAAAACCGTTCACCCTGTTCAGTGAGGCTGACACGCCGCCCTCGTTGAAATAGCGGGTTACCGAGGTGTTGCTCGAGCATCTGCACACGCGCGCTCACCGTCGGTTGCGAGACACCCAGCGCAAACGCAGCCTTACTAAAACTGCCTTCGCGGACAATCCGTTCAAAGGTGATGAGCTGAGCTAAATCCACGGTCTAAGTATAGGAAAAATTAATGCATCACATTATACTTAGGGTATTGAAGATGTCCTAGACGCAACTTAACATAGCTTTACGATGTCATCTATATTTTTTAGCTATCTAAGAATCGTATCTCTACTTACGGGATACCACAATTTTATCTTGAGGCAGCATCAATTGATGCACTATCAGCTTTCATGATGGCAGCCAAGTTTAACACCCGTGAAATCGTCACTTTTTTTATCCTCTGCTTTTGCTGGGGATCAACGTTCATCACGCTTAAAGAAGGTTTGGGCACGCTGCCACCGCTACTGTTTGCCGGGCTGCGGTTTGTGCTGGCAGCAGCTGTATTTGGCATCATCATGCTGGCGCGGGGTCAGCAGTTGACGAGACCGACATCTGATGAATGGCGCAGGTTGTTAACCTCGAGCCTCCTCGTCATCACCCTCAACTACGGGCTGGTGTTTTGGGGGGCGCAGTTTTTGCCTGCTGGCATCAGTGGACTGGTGAGTTTTGCCAGCGTTGCCCTATGGCTCACCGCATTAGGATTACTTAGTCGCGCCGAGCCCGTGCGACCCGCAGTGCTTATTGGTTTAGGCTGCGGCGTGTTTGGGTTTGCCCTGCTTATCCTCCCAAAACTAGGGGATAGCCCTCGGCAGGTTTTAGGCATTGCAGCTATGTTTGCCGCTGGGCTGGCACATAGCCAAGGTAGTTTGTGGGTTAAGCCTGTCCTCAAAAAGCACGGCGCGCTTGTGATTACGATGATTCAGATGGCAGTGGGTGGGGTGGTGCTGTTGGGCTTGAGTGCGGTACTCGAGTCACCCGACATTACTGTGCTACAAGGACTGCGTGAACCTCGAGCACTTTTGAGCCTCGTTTATCTGGTAGGCGTTGGCTCGCTGCTAGGTTTTTGGCTTTACAACCGCTTACTCACCCGCTGGGCACCCTCGCAGGTGGCACTTTACACCTTTGTGAGTCCCTTAGTCTCATTGAGTTTGGGGGCGCTCATTTATCAAGAGAGGTTTGCTGGGCTCGAGGTCTGGGCCATGCTCTGCCTCCTAGCAGCAGTCGTCGTGAACTTTTGGGGCAGGCTAACAGCCCAACATCCTCCACAACCTCAGCAACACGTTTCATCTGAGACACCTTAAGTATCTGATGCCGATGAATATCTAGAAGGAGATTAAATGGTTATTGAAATTTTGGATCAGGACAAAGCTCGTACATATCTTGATGATCTTAGCGAGATGCTCGTCCTGGTTGTCAAAGCAGGCGCATCCATTGGGTTTTTGGAAACGATTACGGAGGATGACGCACGGCATTTTTGGGAGGAGACCATCACCTCACTTGATAGTGAGCGGCGCGTTTGGTTGATTGCTAAAGATGATGCCGGCAAGGTCATTGGCACCGCGCAGTTTGAAGTAGGCGCACGCGATAACGGTAAACACCGCGCAGAAGTGCAAAAGGTGATGGTACATCCGCAGGCACGTCGGCAGGGTGTGGCAAGGGGGCTGATGGTGAGGCTCGAGCAACTTGCCCATGAGCACAATCTCAAAACCCTTGTCTTGGACACTACCCTAGGTGAGGCTGCAGAGACCATGTACAGCAAGCTGGGCTATATACGCGTTGGCGAGATTCCTGACTTTGCGGTTTATCCAGATGGGCGGTTACATCCGACAGTAATTTTCTACAAGCTGATCGATAATTTTCTACAAGCTGATCGATTCAGTACTGTAGCAATACCCGTAAGCCTTGAGCCATCAACTCTTACAGCTACGCAGCCGTTAGTACGCGCACGTTGATATCACCTAAGCGCTGCTCGGCTATCCAAAGGTCGTAATGCATCTGCTGGTTGAGCCAGCTCTCTGCTGACGTATCAAACGCTTTTGATAGTCGTATTGCCATTTCAGGACTAATGCCTGAACGACCGTTGAGTAGTGCCGACAACGTCTTACGACTTACTCCCAAGGCTTCGGCTACGTCTGTAACTGTTAGCCCCAAGGGCTCAATACAAAGTTCACGTAGTACCGTACCAGGATGCGGAGGATTAAACATTTTCATGTACTGACCACCTCAATGATAATCTTCATAGTTGACATTTGTAACATCTACTCCATCAAATTTGAACGTAACGCGCCAGTTACCACTCACACTTACAGCCCAAGTACCTTGACGGCTTCCTTTTAACGCGTGCAATCTCAACCCCGGTAAGGCCATATCCTGAGCCGACGTAGCAGCGTGTAATCGCGCCAAAATAACACGCAAACGTTTAGCATGATTTGCTTGAATACTTGCCGTTGATCCCGAGACGAAAAACGTTTCTAAGCCCTTGTGCTTAAAGCTAACAATCACCTGATTTGAGTGTAACTTATCCCGTGACGGGTTACAATAAAATTTTTAACCCAAAAGATGATGTTTCTAACCTGTTAGAATACACAGACAAACGAAGGTTTACAGAGAAGGGTTTGTAGAGAGGTCTAGGGTATGACAGACACAATCACCAAAACAGTAACTGAGGATATTCTAGAACGCGACGCACAGCACCACACCGGGTTGTGGCAGCCAGATGTCGTTTTTGTTCGCGGTGAGGGCGTCAACTTGTGGGACGCTGAGGGTAAACACTATCTCGACTGCATGGCGGGAATTGCAGTTGCAAGCGTGGGGCACGCCAATGAGCACCTTGCCAACGCCATCAGTGAGCAAGCTCGTAAGCTTATTGTTTGCCCCCAAAACCTGGGTAACGATGTGCGTGCAGACCTAACCGACAAGCTCTTTCAGTTTGTGCCAAAACCCCTCAACCGCGTATTTTTTGCCAGTTCTGGCTCAGAAATTAACGAAGCTGCTCTCAAATGGGCTCGAGCTGCCACCGGACGCAGCAAGTTTGTAGCGGCAAAGCGTGGCTTTTCAGGTCGGACGATGGGCTCGCTCTCGCTTACTTGGGAGAAAAAGTACCGCGAACCCTTTGAACCCATGCGCTATGAGACAAACTTCATTCGCTATAACAATGTTGATGAACTCGCTGAGGCAATCACCGACGAAACAGCAGCTGTGTTTTTGGAACCTGTTCAAGGTGAAGGTGGCATTCACCCAGCGACGCAAAAGTTTTTGGAAACTGCTAGAGACCTAGCCCACGAACATGGCGCACTGCTTATTTTGGATGAGATTCAATCTGGCGCCGGGCGCACAGGTACGTTTTTGGCGAGCGAGCACTACGGCATTGTGCCAGACATGACCACAATGGCCAAAGGCCTCGGCGGGGGCGTTCCCATTGGCGCACTGCTCATGACAGATGAAGTTGCTGCCGCTATGCCCAAAGGCGGTCACGGAACAACGTTTGGGGGGAATCCGCTAGCATCCGCAGCGGCACTAGCCGTGCTGGAAGAATTTGAAGCGCGTGATTTACTCAACCATGTGAAAGAGGTGGGCAATCACTTGCGTAAGGGTATCCTCGAGCTCAACCACCCCCTCATCCGTGATGTGCGCGGGGTTGGACTTATGATTGGGGTCGAACTCAAGAAAAAAGTTGCGCCTTACGTTGCCGCCTTGCGAGAGGCTGGTGTGCTCACGATTAATGCCGGGGCGACAGTCATTCGCTTGGTGCCGCCGTTAATCATCTCTAAAGAAGAAGCAGATGAAGTTATCAAACGGCTTAAACACGCGCTCGAGACAGCTTAACTAGGAAACTCACTTCTTGTATTGATGCCATTAGCACCACTCCCACTCCTCCAGCAAGCTGTCAGCATCCCCAGCCCTTCCGGACATGAGCACGAGGTTGCTGAGTTTTTAGTCAGTCAACTCGCCACCTTTGCCAGTGACGCCTTTGTAGATGACGCTGGCAATGCTGTTGGACAGGTAGGAACCGGACCATTACAAGTGACGTTTTTAGGTCACATCGATACCGTTGCGGGCAATGTCCCAGTACGCGTGGAAGATGGCAAACTTTACGGGCGCGGCAGCGTGGATGCTAAGGGTGCGTTTTGTACGGCGGTTGCCGCAGCCTCGACCTTATCTGAAGAGGCAAAATCACGAATTACCTTGCGGTTAATTGGTGCGGTTGAAGAAGAAGCACCAAGCAGCAAAGGCGCACGGTTTGCAGTGGATGCTTATCCTAAACCAGACCTGCTCATTATCGGCGAACCTAGTAGCTGGGACGCCATCACATTAGGCTATAAAGGGCGGTTGGTGGTGAAGCTCGAGCACCACAAAGCCAACTTCCACAGCGCTGGAGATGACACCACTGCTGCCGAAGATGTCATCAACGCTTGGCAAGCTATACAAACTCGCATCGCTGAGTTTAACCAAGATACTAAAGGCATTTTTGATGCCATTCAAGTTTCATTACAGTCCATCCAAAGTGACAATGACGGCCTCAATCAAAGTTGCCACGCAACGATAGGTTTCCGGCTACCGTTGGCACATCCACCAGAGGCTATGGAGGCTGTAATTGCGCCAATGCTCGAGCCTTTCACCACAACTATCAGCGGACGCGAACACGCCCACCGCGCCACGAAAGACAACCCTCTAAGCCGTGCGTTTCGGGTAGCCATCCGTGAACACGGCGGCAAGCCCAGGTTCAAAGTCAAAACGGGTACATCCGACATGAACGTGGTTGCGCCTTACTGGAATGTGCCCATGCTGGCATACGGCCCCGGCGATTCGTCACTTGACCACACCCCTAATGAACACGTGGGCATCAGCGAACTTGAACGTGCTGTCACCGTGCTCTCACATGTGCTACATCAGCTAGGCTAAGTGCCAACGCGTGCGCTACCATAGCGCTCAGGGAGGTTTAACTATGACCTTATTGCGTGTTGGTTTGCGCGTGTTTTGTATACTTGGATTGTTGTCAACTGTAGCTTTGGCCCAACAACTCATTATTGCGTCAGACGTTCCTGGTGCCGAGGTTTACGTCAACAGCGAGCTTGCTGGCGTGATTCCGGCATCTACCGGCGAGATTGTCCTCAACTTAACAGCAGGCACGCACAGGATTCAGGTGAGTTCACCCATTTTTGTGCCGCCGCCAGAAACCATTGAGCTTTCTGTAGGTGAAATTGCCCGGCGCGAGTTTCTCTACAACACGCTGACGCGTATGCCTGGCGATGTTGATCCGCGTTTAGTTGGCAGCGTTTTGGTTCGCGGCAACGTGCCTAATGCGAGGGTGTTTATTAATGATGAGCCACTTGGGGTGCTGGATGAGGCTGGCGAGTTTCGGCTCGAGGGGATTTCTCCTGGCCGCTACGACGTGCGTTTAACTGCCCCTAATTACGCAGATCAAACGGGTGGCGTAACTGTCTTTCCAGCTGAGGTTGCCACTTTGGTACTTGAGCAACCCCAAACAGCAACTGGGGCGCTGCGCATTCTTTCAGGCATTCAAACGGGTCAAGTGTTTCTGAACGGCGTGCTCGTGGGTGACATTGAGGCAGGTGAACTACGCGTTGAAGGCATTGATGTTGGCAGCTACACCATGCGCATTGAAGCACCTGATGTGAGGGCCTTAGAGCAGGTTATTCAGATTAACCGCGACCAGACGACGACGTATGACTTGGGGCGGTAGCAACTGCTTCTTGTAATTAATGAGTCGCTTAAAACGTGGGTCTGTGACTGAAACATAGGTCGCACTCCCATGTTTTAACAATGTCAGTCACGCTTCAAACTCACTATTACAGTCCAGATGCTAGATTGTACCGATATTCAAAAGGCTACATAAAAAACCTATCCCACCATGTGGGCTTCTCAAGTAAATCTCTGTACTTACCACTATATTCTGACATTAATATATCTTTTGGTAAATGAATAAAGTCATGGAACTCAAGGATTTTTATGATTTTGTCAGTAGGGTAACTACTCATCGATTCAGTTTCGTATACTCCGACTATGACAAAACTAAAAAAATTGAAGAAAGTTATATTGAATTCAGTTTGCAATGTTAGACCTAAACGCCCTGGCGCTACTACACGACGATATACACTCAAACTTGCCATAGATGAACTGTCTTGCGGATACCACTCGTCTAGCTCTTTGCCAATAAGCGCTTCAACTTCTTGCTTAACCAATTGAATTTTTTGCTCTAATTCAAGGTACGCTTCACTCGTCAATGTAGATGGGGCATACACATCCCCATCTACATTATCAGCAGCTTCTAAAAGGTCGTAAAGAGCTGACTTATTCAATTACACTCACTGCCCATCCAAGAAACTCAAAGAACATCAGACGTATTTCGAGCTCACTACCAAAAATCAGAGAATAAGCGTACTAGTATTAAAACCAACCAAAAAACCTTTCCCACCACGTATTGGTTTTCACTAAATGCTTATATTTACCATTGTATTCCGACATAATGACATCATCTGATATATAAATAAAGCCATGTGACTCAAGAATCTCAATGACTTTTTCGATAGGGTAGCTTACCGGTTCAGCGCCATAATCTTCCTTGACTACCACAAAGTTAAAGAAGTTAGAAAAATCTATGCCAAATTCGGCTATCCGCCCTCCTCCAATATGCCGACGGTATATATTTAACTCTCTCATATAAGAGGCATCTTGTACATCCTTCTCTTCTAGCTTTTTACCAATAAGCG
>JBCCBI010000233.1:0-8767 GCA_039034155.1 Deinococcota bacterium
CAACCCGCTCGCGATAGGGATAATTATGGAAACACATACAGGACAGCCCAGCGAACAGCCTCTAACGCAACCTGTAGGCATTAGTGATGCAACTGAAGCAGCTCAGTATTTAACTGCCGCCAAGGTACAGTTTTTGCGCTTGCAATTTAGCGATATTTTAGGCGTGAGTAAAAGTATGGACATACCTGCTAGACAATTTGACAAAGCTCTAGCTGGCGACATGATGTTCGATGGCTCATCCATTGATGGCTTTACCCGCATTGATGAATCTGACATGCTTTTACGCCCAGATTTTAAGACACTGTTATTACTTCCTGACGGTGTAGAACACAACAAACACCGCGTCGCGCGCATTATCTGTGACATTTGTCAATTAGATGGCAACCTCTTTCAAGGTAGCCCGCGCTGGGCTTTACAAACCCAACATGACGCCCTTATCCAAGCTGGTTTTGACGACATGATGGTGGGCGTTGAGCTAGAATTTTTTCTGTTTGACGCCAGCCGCCTCCCCAACCCACACAGCCAAGACGGCGCAGGTTATTTTGACCTTGCTCCCACTGCCCAGCGCGAAAACGTGCGTTACGACATTGTTGACGCCCTCACCCAATTAGGGATTGAGGTTGAAAGCAGTCACCACGAAGGCGCACCTGGTCAGCATGAAATTGGTTTTCGCCCGCTGCCTATGGTGCAAGCTGCAGATACCCTCACCACCACCAAGTTAGTGATTAAGCAAATTGCTGCAACTTACGGCTTACACGCAACCTTTATGCCCAAACCTTTACGAGCAGTAAATGGCTCGGGAATGCACACGCATGTGTCGCTTAAACGCAGTGACAAGAATGCCTTTTTTGACACGAAGCGTAAATACAAGCTATCTGAAACGGCGCATTTTTTTATTGGCGGTATCTTGCAACACGCTCAGGCCCTATTAGCGTTATGTAGCCCTACGGTAAATTCATACAAACGCCTTGCGCCAGGTTACGAAGCGCCCACTAGCATCGCCTGGTCAGTGTCTAACCGCAGCGCTATGCTGCGTGTGCCTATGAAGCGCGGCGTGAGTACCCGGGCAGAACTGCGTATGCCAGACCCATCTTGTAACCCCTACCTCGCGTTTGCGGTGATTGCCGCGGCGGGGCTAGATGGGATTCAGCGGCAGCTCGAGCCACCCCCACCCATTGAACGCAATATTTTTGAAATGACCGTGCGCGAACGGCGAACCCACAAAATTAAAGAACTCCCTGCAACCCTACGTGAGGCTTTGAACGAACTACGCAAAGACAAACTGGTGCAAGACGCGCTTGGCAGTCATATTTACAAGCACTTTCACAACGCCAAGACGCTCGAGTTTGATGATTACCGTCAAGCGGTACACGCGTGGGAGTTGGAGCGTTATTTGTTGCGGTATTAGAACGTCTCAACATCTAGCAACACCACGACTCAGTGATACACACGTATCAGCTGATGAAATCTCCCCTTCTCCCTTTCTTAACGCACAACATCACCTGTCAAGTAGCTGTAACAACATCTTGTGACATTGCTAATAGTAGAACATCACATCAAGCTTCTCAAGACATCAAAACATCTTGAGATTTGAGGTATCACATTAGATATGGCATCACATAACGCAACGAAACACGTTTTTGTGATGCCATATTGGAGTTTAGAGAGTTATGTTCAACGGACGCCTTGTAAGCGCAAGAGAAGCTCGAGCAAGGCCGAATCTAACCGTTCACGTGTACCTGCTTCTGGATCGAGTGGCGTACCTGTAACATCAAGCCCAGATTCTTCAGCAGGTGGTTCAGCTACTTCGCCAATACCAATAAACGGGTCTGGTTCGGGGATTGTGGGTCCAAGTAGGTCCTCTAATAAACTCAAGCCCTGCTGCAACGCATCTGGATCACCTATATCGGGCAGTGTGGGCGCGTCTGGCGCACGGTCAGCTTCTAGGTCAGGAAAATCTGTTTCAGGTAAGCCGGACTCTTGCTGCACATCAGTGGGGTCGGATTCAGACGGTGCTGAAAATACATAAGCCTCGCGCAGCTGAGCAATGTCCGCGTCATCAACTTGACCGTCGCCATTGAGGTCGGCAGCTAAGCTCACGCCCGTACTGTCAAACTGGGCGGCAAACTCAGCGAGGTCGTAAAAGTTTACGCTGCCGTCGCGGTTCAGGTCTTCAGCTGGGAAAAGCCCTAGCGCTGCAATTGCCGCGCGGTCAGCTTCGGTTAAGGTTGAGGTTGCCCCCGCGCTTACAAACGGATTCATAACGCCATCGTGATCTGCCGTTGCCCGTAAGCCCAGTAAAATGCCCGTTTCGTGCAGTATTGCCCTATCTTGTTCAGCAGGTTTATCTGGATGAATAAGGGCAATCACGTTGCGGCCACGACTGTCATTTCTGGCAATACTGAGTGACACCGTATCTGGTCCAAATAAGTTGGCATCCCCATAGCGGATGATATTACTGGCGTCATCATTTTCGTTGAGGCTAAACTCAGCACCTTCGACTTCTTGCCACTGGGCAAAGGCAGCTGCAACTGCCTCCGTTAAACCTGCTGGGCCGTCTTCTTCAATGACACGGTAAGTAACAGCAACCAACAAACTCACAATTACCAGCAAACCAACCCATATAAGCCCGCGACACACTACTTTGACAATTTGATGATGATTCATCTCAGCGGCCCCTTAATGCGTCTTCAAAAGCATTCAAAATGCTCTCTGTATCACTACCGGGACCATCCAGCAAAATGCCAAGAGTGGATACTTCCTCTATAGCATCATCCTCATTAGCAGCATCAGCGCTAGCTTCAGATGTGCTCTCTTCAGATGTAGTGTCATCTATCGTATCTTCATCTGATGGTGTCTCATCGGCTGGCGTGTCGTCTACAGCATCATCTACGGAGTCATCTACCGAAGCTTCTGGTTGATCTTCGGTGAGGGTGTCCTCAGCTTGTGATTCATCCGTTTGAGCTTCTGGTTGATCTTCAGTAAGGGTGTCCTCGTCTTGGGGAACCTCATCTTGTGAACCGTCTTGGGTGCTGTCTAAGTCGTCCTCAATAGCATCTTCAGCGAGGGTGAGCACGCGCCCACGACTGTCGGTAAACCCGCGCGCACTCAAACGCCAGACAGCTTGAGAAAAGCCCACGATCGGCGAGTAATAGTTGGCGTCGTAAGCGAGGATAAGTACTTCCTCACCAACGCGAAACTGGGGCATGTCGGTTACATTTAGGGATGTACCACCCGCTTGTCCGCCGTAAAACGCCAGTGTGACGGTATTGTCGTCATCGTCAAAAGTTGTCGTGGTAAGGCTACGGGTTGGTAAGTCGCCGCGTAAATCGCGGGTAATCGAAAAGGTTATGAGTGTCCACGGGTCGTCAGCGCGTTCTTCACTGTCAGTATCAACAACCTCTGCAAAAAAGGCAAGTTCTGCCCTGTCTAGCATGGTCTCTAGGTCAAGTTCAAGGACGCTAGTTGCACGACCGACGGTGACTAAGCTCATCAGCACAACAAGCAGCACACCAAACATTTGGGGTGAGGTTTTGAAATTCATCAACATCAGCCGTGCAAAAGAAGTTTTTAGTGATAAGGAGGCTACTAGTGTTAAAGATTGAGAGAAGCTCGAGCCTCTCCCCTTTTGCATCACACGTGAGTTTGGCTGCAACACTTGCATCAGTTCCCCTCACCCTCTTGCTCGTCACTTAGCCCGTCATCCTGATCGTCGTTATCTTGATTGTCTTCGTCCTCGTCACGGTCAGTAGGGCGTACACCCGCTTGAATACGGCTAAACGCGTGATTGCCGTCAGCAGCGCGAAACTCGGTTCTAGCTGTGACTTCAATAGTGTTGGTCTCTAAAGGCTCGAGCGTCACCTCAAACAAGGTTGCATCCCCGCGTAAAGCTGTGCCTAAAATGCCTACATCCACATTCAAACTATCACCCGAAAACTGCTCAAAAATCAGCACGTCGTTGCGGCGCGCGCGCACGCTGCCTTCGACATAGCTAAAGCGCTCAGTGTCCCAACTGAGGAGCGTACGTAGGGCCCGCAAATCGCGCGCATCTTCCACACTAGCGCGAATCGTCACCCGCTCAGAAACTTCTGTAGTAGGTACATCTAACACGAAAGTGGCAGGCGGTGCTTCGGTCACCTCAACTGTAAATTCTTCAAAGGTTGTGGACAAATTTGCGTCTGACACGGTCACGGTGAATGTCTCACGAGTTATTTCCGTAGGCACGCCGCGAATGGTGCCACTTTGCAAGCTGAGGCCGGCGGGTAGTTGCCCTTCGCTAATGCGAAAACTGTACGGCGACAGCCCGCCCACCACGCGAATGGTGGCGCTGTAGTCTTCACCGATAAAGGCAGGCTCGAGCCGCTCGGCGAACATCCGCAAAGCTTCCCCTGGTGTGTCAATTTCTTCACCGCAACTTATGAGTAAACACAAAACAAGTCCGGCAAATCCCAACTGTGCAAGATAATGTTGGCGCGTAGAAAGTTGGCGCATGTTCGTAGGGTAACAGATTGTTCTGAGGAACACACGATGATGATTGACGCACGCGCGTTTGCCTAGTGTTTGATGAATATAAAGTCTAATTTGTATAGGTTTTTAGCTGCTGAATGTACAAGTAGACATGATGATGCTTTATCTCTAAAGTTGGCGTCTCCAAAGTAACTATCGAAGTCGGTATCCAAACCAGTAAATTCTCAGCTAACTTGACCGTATGACTGTCCAGAACGTGATGAACATTCAATGACATCACAGGTGACACAAGGTGGTTTCGCATTATTAACTGTAAGCGAGGATTCTTGAGCCTCATCTAGTAACTTAAATCAGCCATCACAATAACAGTAGATAGTGAAAAATCCCACGATGAGATTTTCACGAGTTAAACGCGCGCATTCGTGTACCCTTTTGACAAGTTCTGCGCAGGTTTGTAAGTAACAGGTCTCTAAATAGATGTACACACCTGCGCAGACAGTAACTTTAAGTAAGACCATTTCATCAGGTTGTCTTAAATTTTAAGATGACACCCGCCTTACCTTTAGGTGAGGTACGAAAGTAGGCTCGAGAATGATGAAGACTATATTTCCAAGTCGGTATTTAACCAAATCGCATAGGTTCTCACGTAGTAGGTTATCACTTAGTCGATTACCACTTATATGTGGACTCATTGCCATGTTGCTGCTTGCCAGTTGTGGCAACGGTGATGATGACGACACCATCTTGCCGCCACCAGACACCGAACCGCCCACCATTGCTATGGTCATGCCCACCAGTGACGACGTGCCGGTAGACACCATGATTAACGTTCGGTTTTCAGAAGCCATGGACGCAACTTCTACCACAGCCGCATTCACCAGTGTGCCGCCCATTGTCTGTGACCTTACAGTTAACCGCGACACCCTGACCTGTGCGCCGCGTGAACAGCTACCGTTTAATCAAAACTACAGCGTGACGATCGAAACAGGTGCGTCCGATGTAGCTGGAAATAGCCTTGTCGAGGCTCGCACGTTTGCGTTTACTACTGCAGCGCCAGATGATGCTATTGCGCCCACCGTAACAGACGCCCGCCCCGCTAGTGGCAGTGAAGATGTGGCTCGTAACTCAAATATCCTCATCAGTTTTTCGGAGCCGATGGATGTTGACGCAACCACAGCAGCGTTCTCGAGCGAACCTGAAATTAGCTGTACGTTTAGTTTTAACGCCACCAACAACAGACTCCTCTGCGACCCCGTGGCTAGTTTCGCCGACAACACCGAGTACGTCGTGCAAATTGATACAAGTGCTACAGATGAGGCTGGAAACGCTCTGGCGAGCACGTTTAGCTTTAGCTTCCGCACCTTTAGCGAGGTTGTCATTCCCGACAACACCACGCCGAGTATTGATAGCTTCGTGAACCCAGCTAGCGCCATCACGGAAGAAGAAGTGACCTTTGAGTGGCAAGTTAGCGATGCCGACGAAGACGACGCACTGAGTTGTATGCTCGACCCTGGGGACGGCAGTGACCGCTATCAGATTGCTGACTGCCTTGCGACAACCAGTCAAACCCACAGCTATAGCATTCCGGGTATCTATGTGCCCACGCTGACGGTACGCGATGACAGCCTCGCACCTAATAGCAGTGCTAGCTTTAGCAGCATCATTGAAATAACTGGCGAAAACCAGCGCCCCAGCGTGCAATTTTTGAACTTTAACGAACCTGAAGAGGATGACGATCCCCAAGCATTTAGCTTTTTTGCCGAAGCTGAGGATGACGGCGAAGTTGTCCGCTACGACTGGGACTTTGGGGATGGTAACAGCACGACCACCACCGACCCCGAAACCATGCATGTCTACACAGCACCCGGCATATACCTTGTAACTGTGACTGCTGTTGATGATGAAGACGCTAGAGCCAGCCTCACCACGACTATCGATGTTGTTGACGGACAGATTGGCGAACCTTGTAATCGCCCCGGCAACATTTTAATGTTCCCAGATAGCAGCCTCGAGCAAGCTATTCGTGCATCACTAGAAGCTCAAAATGGCGCGCCTGTTGGCGAAAATATTCTTTGTTCGGATATTGCTAGCTTGCTAGACCTTGCCAGCGAAGACAGCAGCATTGAAAGCCTTGCGGGCTTAGAGCAAGCCGTGAGTTTGCAAGCTCTGTCACTGCCAAATAGCACCATTAGCAACTTAGCACCACTGGCTGAGCTTACTAGCCTCGAGCGCATCAATTTAAACGGCAACCAACTGACCGACTTGTCGCCACTGGCAGACCTGCCTAACCTCACCTTGTTGTTTGTAGCTAATAATGACATCAGCGACCTGTCGCCGCTGGCAAGGCTTAGCAGCCTCACCCGTTTAGACGTGGGGGACAACGATTTTGACAGCCTCGAGCCACTCAGCGGTCTCACTAACTTGACGCAGTTGGGTATTTACGGTAACGGTTTGGACAATCTTGCAGCACTCAGCGGCCTTGCCAACCTCACGCTCTTGTCTGCTTCGGACAATATGGTTAGCGATATTTCAGCCATCACGAGTCTTACTGAGCTGCGGGTAGTGAGCCTTAGCAACAATGTTATTGAGACCCTTGCAGGTATGGAGATGCTAACCAAACTCGAGACGTTCTTCATTCGCAACAACAGCATCAGTGATATTCGTCCGTTAAATGGCATCGTGACCTTGCGGCAACTCAACCTAGCTGGCAACCAAATCATCGACATCAGCCCCGTAGCAAGCCTCAGCGGGTTGGATGACCTTGACATCAGCGGTAACGCCGTGCGCGATATTACGCCACTAGTAGATAACCCCGGCTGGACAGCAGGCGATGACATCAACATTGTGGATAACTGTTTGTTTCTAGACCTTGGCGACCCCGATTTCATTAACCTCAACATTTTGATTGGGCTTGGGATTGAAGTCACCTTTGGCGCACAGCGCGAGTGTGATCCCATTGTCGTGACGGTCACACCATCTGCAACCAACATTGATCCGGGTGTGTTGGTTGAGCTTACGGCTGCTATTGAAGGCGTACCTGTATCAGGTGTAATCTGGGAAGCCGCTGAAGGCACACTTGTCACCAACGGCAACATGGCGGCATTTAGCGCGCCAGAAACGCCAGGAACCTACACGGTGACAGTACGTGCAGTGGCAGATAGCAGTGCCACCGCTGAAGCCACGATTATTGTGATTGACCCAAATGCAGAATCAGAGGGTGAAACCCCTTAATTACAAAGCTAGTTAAGCCCTAATCAATCAAAAAAGCCATCACTCGTGTTGCACGTGATGGCTTTTCTTGTTTTGGTCGAGCACCTAAATGTTCTCTCAAGAGATACATCTAGCAATTCCAGGATAAGTTCCCATACACTGAGTGGGTCTGTTTCAACTCGCGTAGCTCGCATTTGAAGTTGCGGGGGCAACTCCATGCTAATCCAATCTACATCAATTCAAGATGCACCTTAATATCCTCGAGATAAAACTACATTTTTATGTGATGACACATCACGAGCTTATCCATGACGACTTTGCTCACTCCATAAGATGCTAAATGTCTTGGTTTTGTGGCAGCATTACGAGGTCGCGGATGGTCACATGAGCAGGTCGGGACAGCATAAAGATAATTGCCTCAGCTACATCTTCAGAGCGAAGGCTAGCGTGCTTGGTGACGTCTTCCTCAATGGCTTGGGTGTCTGTCAACCCCCAAAGCTCGTTGGCAACTTTGCCTGGACAAACAGCCCCCACCCGCACGCCAATTCCGGCAAGTTGGCGACGTAGGGTATGTGCTAGCCCTTGCACGGCATGTTTAGACGCACTGTAGATAGGCTCCCAGACAATATCTTCAACCCCTGAAATAGAACTGGTCAAGATGATGTCACCGCCGCCTCGAGCTTTAAAGTGAGGTAGCACAGCGTAAATACTGTTCAAGACACCATTAACATTGACGTTGATGAGCCGCGTCCAGTCAGCTAGGTTGTCGTCAACAACATCGCCAGCAAGGTAAATGCCTGCGTTGGCTAGCAGGGCATCAACCTGTCCAAAGTGCTCGAGTGCCTTATCAACAAGTTGCTTGAGGTCGTCTGGCTGGGTTACATCCGTAGGCACTGCCAGCGCATGGGGAGCAAGTTTTGTGGCGAGGGACTCGAGCTTATCCTGCGAACGTGCCGCTAAAACTACCTTGCAACCCTCAGCAACTAGTGCGTGGGCCGTTGCTGCGCCAATACCTGAACTTGCTCCAGTGATAATGACCACGCGGTCACGTAATACTTCCATGCTTACCGCCCCTCAATCAGTTGACTAG
>JBCCBI010000234.1:0-8764 GCA_039034155.1 Deinococcota bacterium
GCCTGCGTCACCTACGTAAGGATTTAGACCAACATTGCCTTGATTAAGGTTAGTAACCACAGCTTTGGTGGTGGCTCGAGTGGGTGGACTGGTGACATCATCCATTTGCACGCAGTCACTGTGCCTAAAGTCCCCTGAGAGTTGCCCACCCCAATCTTCAAGGTCATAAGCGTTCCAGTTAGCTTGCAGCAGATAACAGACTTCTTCACCAGGTTCGTTGCTTTTGATCCAAGGAGTTTCGATGGTGCCCGGTGCAAACTGCACCGAGGCAGCCGTGCTGGTGTTGCCGTCGGCATAACCTGTTACGGTGAAGTCTGGTTTGGGGGAGAGTTCAAAGCCACTAAAGACAGTTTCGAGGCTGGCTTTGAAATAGTCAGTGTGGATGTTGTGTTGGTGAATTTTGTAAACGAATAAACCTTGCCCCTCTTGTTCAACGGCGAGGTGCTCGAGGATGACTGTGGCATCATCATCCAATTCAGGAGGATCATCCCCTTCACAGACGCTTAGGTCCTCCACTTGTCCACGCACATTGACACGAACATCAAAACAAACAGGTGTCACCAGGTCAGGTGCATACCTTGTGACGGTTTCGGCTGCACCTTCACCTTCAAAGCCAAGCGTAAACGGGTTGCTGCGTTTGTAGGTACTACTACCTGCCTCACGAATACCCATGAAGTTACCCTCATCGGTTATTGGCCAGTTACCACTTGAGCGTGATTTGAGGATGCCTCGGTACTCGCCGGCTGCGTTTTGGGTTAGTTCCAGCGTGAGCGTGTCGTTTTCGTCGGTCATAAAGGTCTCAGCCGCCACGACGTCATCTTGTGGAATATTCTGTGCGACCTGCTCACAGGTCTTCTGCCCGTAGTCGATGTACAAGCTTTCCTCATCGCCTAGCTCACCAGACTGCAAATAGAACGCAGTCTCAGCGCACATACGTGCGTCTGGCTTATAGGTATAGGAACTGTAGTAGGTGACGGTGCGACTCGAGCGACCAGGGTCAAGGGTGATGCTCACAGGCTGTTGTGACCATCTGACGATGGTGTCGCCTGCAGGTGCTTCTTGTAGACCGACCAGTGCGGTGCCCGTGAGCGGTTGCTCGCTGTACCACGTGATTTTGAGGGCAGCTCGGCTACGCTCTCCCCAAGTGGATGAATTGTAGTTGCGAATTTCCAATACAACTCGCGGGGATTTAAGGGCTTGTGTATTGATGCCCTCCCCTACTAATACCTCCGATGCACTGACGGTGTAGGCACCGCCGTCATCAACTAACACATCAAGCTCAGGACTTTGCCTTGAGCAACTCACAAACACAACCAAACAACTTAGCCACAACCACGTTAAACCTATCCGAGTCATGATGGTAACCTTTCCGGTTAATTCCTTAAGGAATTAACCCACCTGGAAGGTGCAGAAACAGCTACCGGTTCCGATGGGAACGGTATAAAGCCCGTAGGGGTTTATATAGTGTTTAATCGGAATCGGTATGACCTCCTTTACACACGTGAGGGTTACTGGGACGCTAGCTCAGTATCACCTCCTTGTAAGAAGGTCAGCTCGAGGTCGATGCCTTGCGTGCCAACCTGGGTGATACGAATGTCGGAAACAATGCCCGCAAACGGCGCGCGCACCCATTGGGCGTCACGCGCATGTTGATGGTCGCGTTCTGCGCTGGCGATGCTGACGCGCGTCTCACGAAGTTGAGTATCCAAACGGGTACGTTGACTGGTCCAGGTGGTTTGCAGGTCTAAAAGCTGTCTAGCAAGGTCGTTGGCATCGTGTTCGGCTTGTACCAGGTCATTGCGTGGACGGGCACCTACACTCACCAAGTAGCGAAGTTTGGCAAGGGCGTCATCAGCCTGTTGGATGGTTTGCTCGAGGGCAGCTGCGTCACGGTCATATCTTGCTTGCTGTTGGGTCAGTTCGCGTTCTAACTCAGGCAAGCGGGCGTTGGCAGCCTCAGCTTCAGCTTGGGAAGTTGCTAACGCATCATCATCCACATAGCGGGCGATGCGTTCCCCCTCCACCACCTCATCCCCAACGCTCACAAGCAGTCCACTGACACTTGGCAAGTTGGGTAGGGTCAGCACGTGAGCGGTTAAGGGTGGCGCGGTGAGGACAGGCGGGGTGGGCGTGACCTCTGGGTGATAGTAGGCCCGCACGACAGCCGACCCTTGGGTGATGAGTGTGTCTGCTAGCGGTGCAAAGTCGCCGATGCTGGCGCTGCGGGCGTGCAAGGTGCTACCGCGTGCGTCTAAACGGGCAAAACTGCCGACGACCGGCGGTAAATTTACAGGGCGATCAAGCTCGAGTTCCGCGTTCAGCAACACCTGCTGGGTATCGCGCGGCAGCGACGCCATAAGGTCACTGACCCGCCGCCCGGCGAGTTCCAAGCGGTAGGTGGTCATGGTATGGGGTTCAGCCCGCCACGCAGCGACCCGTTTGGCATGAATGTTGGTGTTGCCTTGTCCCACGGTGTAACTGCGCCCGGTGTCATCTTCAACCAAGAGCACGTCGTCACTGAGGGCATCAATGACCGTAAAGCGACTGTCTATGGCTTCCGCCGTGATGAGGTTCACCCCGCGCACGTCCACCACCACTTGGTAGCGGTCGCGCCACAATAGATAATCTTCAACGGCACCATAAGGTGCCCCCAAGACACGGTGAAACCAAGGGGAGAAGCCGTCGAGCGCTAGCGGGCTAAGCGCCAAGGCACTGAGCGCAAACGCAGCCAAGTAGCCAAACTCAGCCGGCGACCCATAACCACAGCGCCAGGTTTTGTTGGTGACAGACACGAACTCGAGCCGCAACGGGTACAACAACGGCACGCCTTGAATGTTGTGGGCATCCAACAAGATATGCGTGAGCATCCCGACCAAGAGCCACAGCCACGCACGTGGCGTGAGAAGTAACAACCATGAGCTAAGTCCAGCTGTTAAGACAAGCCCTAACAGTGAATGGGTGAGGGTACGGTGACCAACCGTGCGCTCGAGCTTGCCACTGACGGGACTCAACCAACGCCCAATGCCACTGGTGGAGGTATCCACATCCGGGAGTAAGGCCCCCACAGCCAGCGCACTCATGCTGATGGCATCCAATTGACTGCCCAAACCTGACGCCGTCACGCCAACCAAACCTGCAAACGCAAGGTGGGTGGGGGCTTTCATGATGTGTTAGCGGGAAGGTGTTGATACCGCTGACAGAGGGCTTGTAGCTGCTGGCGAGTATCTTGCAGCTCGAGCCACGCGTCGTATACCTCTTGACTGAGCTGCGGCACCGGTTGCTGCCAACTTCGCGCTGACCAGATGAGGGTTGCTTCCCACGCGTCCAAGCATTCACACAACTGCAGTACAGCAGTAACGAGGGTTGCCTCTCCCCTACCCTGAGCCTCGTCTGGACATACCTGCACTAGCTGAGTCATTAATAACTCGCTTGCTGCTGATCCCTGACGATGGTCGCCACCGCAGCCGGCGTGAGGCCGCTGACGGTGGCGAGTTGCTCGAGCGCCACAATCACCTGACCGTTGGTGCTTAGCAAGCGCACCGCAGCATCTGCCACGGCAGTTTGGGCACTAATCTGATTGGCTAAGATGGCGTCCCCCACGGTGTACTGGGCAGCGGTCACGTGAAACGCAGCTTCACTGGCCTCCACTGAACGGGCGGCAGCTTCAGCTGCGTTGACGGCAACTTTATAGTCCACAAAGGCTTGCACGGTATTCACCCGCGCTTGGGCTCTGGCCCGAGCTAGTTGAATGTCCAAGATGCGCCGGGTGTCACTGCTCGCCACCAACTCCATCACGTTGAGGCTAATGGAGATGCTGTAACTTGGGCTGGCTTGATTGTAAAAATCGCCTTCAAGTTCAGCACCTGCTTGAATGGTGAGGGCATCGGTTAAGCGACCTTCAAAGGAACTGCTGCGCTCCAAGACCTCAATCTGGGCGAGGGTTTCGAGCACCACCGCGTCGTTGGCTTGGGCGGCGTTAATGAGTTGTTCCAAACTCACCAGGTCACTTGCACTAAACAAGGTCTCCAAGGTTTGTCCGTAACTGACCTGAGCGAGTCCTAATAACGCGGCGGTACACAAGGTGGCAACGTGTTTCATGATTACTCCTTACTGCGCGGTTTGAGTGACTTACGAATGAGCGGCCCAAACACAATGAGCACACCCAAGCCCAGCGCCGACAGCACGTAGCCGTCCATGTCGTTTTGCACCCGGGCAATGTAACGCCCCGCCATGACAAACGCACCCAAGACAAAGACGAGGGGTGCTAAGGCAACTTGTTTGACATCTCTGGCTACAAAGCGGCTGGTGCCCCGCTGCAACTCGCGGGCGCGTACGAGGGATTCACTGCTGTGATGTTTGACCAAACGGGTGAGTTCAAAGGGCGAGCCTTGAGCCAGCTCGAGCACACTGCGGGTGTAAATCTCCAGATCATCAGCCACCACGCTGTACTTGTCGATGAGCTTGGCTAGTAAGTCGGCACTGTGGTGTTTGTTGAGCGGTCCTAGCGCAAGTTCATCAAACAATTTCCAAAAGCGCTTACTACCTTTTTTGGAGAGGGCGCTAGCGTCCACCGCAGCAATCACCGCAGCAGACTCCACCAGCTTGATAAGCCACGGGCGGGAGGTAGGCGTGACCCCACTGGCATCATCAATGGTGATGATGATGTTGTTACTCTCCCCTACTAGCCGGCATAGCTCAGCCGCTTTAGCGTCGTTGGTACTGAACTGTTTACCCCACTGTTTCCAGTCATCCGTAACATCATCGGTTTGCTGGGAAATGAGCATGTAAGCATGTAACCCTGTAAACAGGTCGCGCAAAAAGCTAGCAAACCCAGGCCCTACCCGCGAGGTTTCGATGAGCTTGCCGTCTGCCGCTAAGAGCGGCATGATGAACTCAATCAGTGCCGTTTTGCCCATACCCGCTGGGGCTACCAACAAAGTTGAGTGTCCCCGTTGAACATTCGCCAGTAAGGTACGCGCTTCTGCTTCACGCCCTACAAAGTCATCGACATTCATGCCACTTACTCCAGCACCACCGTTTTACCCGTGACGCCAAAGATGACGATTTCGCGAGTGTTGCGCCCTTCAAATCTGCTCGAGGTGACCACAATCCTAAAATCATCCCCGCCGGGAATCTGGGCACGGCCGAAGGGGGCGGTGTAGATGATGGTGTCAGTTGGGGTGGTGATGGTCACACCAGCAGGCATGAAGTCCTGAAAGCTCGAGCCGTTGTTATTGGTTGTTGTAATGCTATCCGCGTCCCATGTAACCGTCTGACTGATACTTTGGCGGCGGGCATCACTACGCGCTTCATCCAGCGCAGCACGAACCGTACGGGCAGCACCCAAAAGCTCTTGCCGCCGCGCCCAACCACGCCATGCATTGGCTGTTAAGGCAACCAAGACCGCAATGATGCCAATGACGATGAGCAACTCAATAAGCGTGAACCCCTGCTGGCGCTTAGTCTGGTTCATCATCTCCCCTTTCTACATGTGGACATGGTTACACGGTTACATGTAATTATGATTCACTACCAACGTGTTAGCAGGTAAACATGGTTACATGTAATTATGACTACATGGTACAAGGTAAGCAGGTAAACATGCAAACTTAATTACATGGAAACATAACTTCCGGAAGAACTGATGCACGAGCTTTTATATGAACAAGCGTAGCAAGGGTTAGCTAAGCCCTCACCAACCCTCTAGTCGCGACGTCACATAAAACGCTTTAGACTTCCCTTATGTCTCTTAGGATTGGCGACCTCTCAGGTCAAACACGTGAAACTATCAAAACCTTGCGCTACTGGACTGACCAGGGTCTCTTAAAGGCGAAGCGGGGTACGAACAACTACCGCTACTACCCACCCGATACCCCTCAGCGCGTCGCTTTTATCCGCGGCGCCCAAGCCCTAGGCTTCACCTTGATGGACATTAAGGACATCTTGAGGCTACGCGAAGCAGGCATCGCCCCTTGCAACCACGTCCGCGCTGACTTACGTAAGCAATTGGAAGGCGTGCGGAAGCGACTAGCCGAGCTTCACGCCCTCGAGCACGAGCTGAGTAAACGCCTCGCCTGGGCCGACGCCAACCCTAGTCCTACATGCAATACCGAAGGCTGCGTCTATCTATTAGAAAGAGAAACGTAAGGTCATCTGGGGCTTGACTCTCCTCCGAAGGGGAGAGTTTAAGCTTGCTACGTGAAAACCCAACATTATGACATTATCGTCATCGGCGTCGGCATGGCAGGGCTCAACATCGCAAAGCGCACCGCCTCGGCAGGTAAGAAAGTAGCAGTTATCGACTCGCGTCCTTATGGCGGCACCTGCGCCCTGCGCGGTTGCGACCCCAAGAAGGTCCTAGTCGGCGCGGCAGAACTCGTGGACTGGCAAAGGCGTATGACCGGACACGGCGTGACGGGTGACGCTCGTATCGATTGGACTGAGCTAATGGCGTTCAAACGCACTTTCACCGAGCCTGTTCCCAACAACCTCGAAAAGAGCCTAGTCAAACTCAACGTGGCGATCTATCACGGCAGTGCACACTTCGTAGATCGCAGCCGCCTATCGGTTGGTGATATAACACTTTCAGCAGACCACATCGTCATTGCAGCCGGAGCGAAACCGCAAGACTTATCTATCCCTGGCACGGAGTATCTCATCACCAGTACCGACTTTTTAGAGCTTGATCCTCTCCCCCAACGTCTCATCTTCATCGGCGGCGGCTATATCTCCTTCGAGTTCGCCCATATCGCGGCGAGAGCAGATGCGAATGTAACCCTCTTGCACCGGGGCGAAAGGCCACTGGAGGGCTTTGACGTTGATTTAGTCGCACAGTTGATGACGGCTTCGCAAGACCTCGAGATTAACGTTCAGGTAGAGACCGAAGTGACTGAGGTCGAGCAGGTCGAAGAGAGCTTCATGGTGACGACATCAATGGGTCAGTCATTTGCTGCCGACCTCGTTGTACACGGAGCAGGACGCGTGCCAGATATCGACAGACTCGACTTAGACACCGGCGGCATTGCACACAATCTGAAACGGGGCATTGCCGTCAGCGAACACCTGCAAAGTGTCTCGAACCCGGCTGTCTACGCCGCTGGCGACAGCGCCGACACGGAGGGCTGGCCACTCACCCCCGTCGCCGTTCACGAGGGGCTGATCGTGGCGAGCAACCTCTTGAAGGGCAACCACAAAACGCCCGACTACACGGGCACCCCGAGCGTCGCCTTTACAGTTCCCGCTCTAGCCCGCGTCGGTCTTACCGAAGCGGAAGCCGAGGCGCAAGGACGCAGCTTCACCGTCAAGCAGGGCAACATGTCGAACTGGTACACGGCGCGGCGCACCAACGAGCCGCACGCTGCGTATAAGGTGCTCATCGAAGAGGAGACAGGGGAGCTGCTCGGCGCTCACCTACTCAGCAACCACGCCGCTGAGACCATCAACCTGTTCGCGCTCGCGATGCGGCAGGGGCTCACGGCGCATGAGCTTAAAACGGGTATCTTCGTCCATCCGGCAGCCTCATCTGACGTGAGTTACATGCTATGAGCGAGATGCGAGATAAACCAACACCACTTCACGTCGAGTTGCTCTACTTCGAGGGTTGTCCTTCGTATAAGACCGCTTGGCTTGAGCTGCTCGAGATCATCAGCGAACACGATCTGGATGTAACCGTACGCCCTATCAAAGTAGATAGCTTGGAGAAGGCAAAGACACTCCACTTCGCAGGCTCGCCGAGCCTCAAGGTGAACGCGGTAGACCTGGAGCATTATGAGGGCACGGGCGTGATGGCCTGCCGTGTCTATGAGGAAAACGGCGGCAAGGGCTGGCCGAGCAAGAACCTTTTAGAGAGACGACTTCTAGAAGAGAAGCAGCGTTATGAAAGAACATGACCAAACTAGCAACCGCCTGCTTCGCGTCGGTATCATCGGCACAGTACTCACTGCACTCTGCTGCTTCACGCCTGTATTGGTAGTACTCTTCGGGACGCTCGGGTTAGCAGCGTTGGTGGGTTATCTGGACTACGTGCTCTTTCCGCTCCTAGCAGTGTTCTTGCTACTTGTCGTGGTGGGATGGTATCGGCGGAGCCACTAACAGGCCGTGCTTGGCACGCAACTTGTACTAGATCAACAATTTCGTGTAAGTATTTTTTTCATCAGGTGATAACCTCTATTTTGATTTCCACGTTCATGTGCGTGGTAGCTTGTCATATCCAAGCTCCAATCTTATGGTTTAACAAAAGATATGAACCCGTCAGCCCTACCTAGCAATTTGAAGAATTTAAGCGAGTTACCCGCTACGATCACATTAGGCCGTATCTCAACTCAATAGAGGTGGGTACCTTTGTCAATGACCTACGTCGAAATGCCTTAGTACTGGACACCTTGCCTAGGGTGAACTACTCCCCTGATCCTGACGACAACCCGATCATCGCAGCTGCATTAGCAGGTGAAGCTCAGTATCTTGTTTCAGGTGACAAAGACGACGTGCAAGCACTAGGCACAGTTGCAGGGGTGAGGGTGCTAACTCTGCAAGAGTTCATGGAGATGCAAAAGCGCTGACGAAACCCGCAGCGGTCAAACCCCAGATGCTGTAGACAACCACTATCACAATGGAGCATTACTTGAACACACTTACATAGCTACATGCTTACATGTAAACATGATTACATTAACTTGCTCGCGGATCAGTTTTACTCAACATAGACAAGCGTCATCCATCCAAGTATCTGTAAGCCTCTATAGTTGGGGTTGGCCTCAGTTTGATA
>JBCCBI010000235.1:0-8760 GCA_039034155.1 Deinococcota bacterium
GGGCTGGTCACAGGAGGACGTTGGGACCGTTTCTCAGCTTTTTTGAACGTTGTCCTAACTCGAGGCATCATCTTCATAAAAGTGTTGGTGCTTGGTTTAAAAGCTGTCTTGACACTATCTTCTTTGCTGATGTGTTTCAAAGTTGTCTTGTTAGCGTGTTTCCAGGTTTCTCGTGTTTGGGTGCTAATGGTTATGACGCTTGCGTAGTCGTAAAACATATTCATGACCTCTTTTATCTTGAGTGGTGTGCAAGGTTTCCCTCGCTTGTGTTTAGAGCTTAGAAGAGCGTGCGACTTATGCTCGCCTTATGGCTTAAAACGTTCGTGGGTTTTGTTGTTTGGGAGCGTAAAACTGGCGGTTAAATAGAGTTGTGCATGCTTACTAGCGTGAGCCGTAAGTATGAGGTTGGTGCCATACTTATCGGGCTACGTGAGTACCCATTAACCCGCTCGAGTTACAGCACGATGTTTGTGCATATCGCCATGGTGAAATTGGTCATGAAAGTGTGCGTGTGGCACAGCTCAAAAGGCATCTAAAAAAGTAGTTTGTTAGGGGCGTATTTGAAGAAAAGCTCGAGCTGTAGATAATCGTGTTTCAGGTAGATGTCTACAAGTGACTCGCTAACAGCCCTAAAACGTCATAGACTACAAAGCGTGTTATCTCGTCCACCTTTGCGCGTCGTGTTTATAGGTACGAACACGCCTATGAGTATCTCGGCCCTCACGCGGGTTATGTTGCAGGAAGAAGTCGTTGCCGTCGTTGAGTCAGCGCCGTTTCGCTATCAACCAAGCCGCCTTAAACGGATTCGTAAAGAGTTTAGTGAAGCGCGTCGGTTGCGTTATGGACAAGTGTTTTTAAGCTGGCTCGCGCGCTATAAACAACTACCCTATCTGTTTTACTATCCAGCGCGGCAAGCAGAGCTATATGACCTAGTTGAACGCGCCCAGGCAGATGTTATTTGTGTGGTGACGATGAACTCACTGCTCAAGCCAGACGTGTTTAATTTGCCGCGTTTGGGTACCATCAACGTGCACCCGTCATTACTACCGCAGTACCGAGGTGCTAACCCGTTTGCGTGGCAGTACTACTACATGGATTTACAGGGCGGTGTGACTGTACATCAGATTGATGCCGGCATGGACACTGGCGATATTTTTGAGCAAGAAGCGCTCGAGATTCCCTTGGGTACGCCCTTAAAACAGCAACTTAGCGCCTACGAAAGTCTCACCAACACCTTGCTAACACGTACGCTGAGCAATTTGCGCGGTGGCTATGCAGACCCTAAACCCCAAGCTGAGGTTGATCCAGCTACGTTGGTGCAGGCTAATAGAGTAAAACCTGGTGATTTAAAGATTGATTGGGAAGCATGGCCGCTCGAGCGAGCGTGGCATCTACTGCGGGGCTTCCAGGGTGAGTTAGGGTTACTACCCCCAGTTGGGCGCTTTCGCCGCTGGCAAGTAGGAGAGATGGTAGCTGGGAAACGCTCCAGAACACCAATTGGTCACCTGGGGCGTGACCGATACGGTCAGTTTGTGCAGCATGCAGCAGGCAAAATTCGTCTGGATGTACGCTGGCAGATGCGTCCTTGAGCTAGTTGATGAGATATTAAACCCACCAGCGAAGCTGGCAGTCTGGAAATGCCTTGGGACTGGCATCATCACCGACGTTGTAGCGTTTGGTCTCCAGGTATTGTCCGCGTGTTAGGTCGGGGTTAATGTAGGCCTCGAGCTGCTTATCTATCAAATTCACAATCCAGTATTCAGGAATGTTGGCACTAGCGTAAAGTTGCAATTTAAGCGTGCGATCAGTTTTGAGCGTGCTGCTAGCAATTTCGATGACTAACAAAACATCTTCTGGAGTTGGATGCCTGTCACGATAGCGTTCAGCGGGTGGTACTAGCAAGGCAATGTCTGGCTGGACTTCGCTAGTAGCATTGACAGATAACGGGTTCTGACTGTTGATAACAGCTTGTTTCCGTAAGCAGTCATTAAGCTGCTCGGTTAAGATCATCAACTTGTGCGCGTGATTTGGACTAATAGGCTGACTTTGAATGATGGTGCCGTAAATCAATTCATAGCTGTATTGTGGGTCCAACACGCCAACCTCTGTCATACTGTAGTACATCGTTCTATCAATAGCTACGGTAGGGACATCAAACTTAGACATGTAAGCAAGTTGCTCAGAGGGTGTTGTTGGTGGCGTTGGGAGTATGCCCAAAGGTGCATCATGTGTTGTAGGTGCTGAGGTGTTGACCTCAGCTTGGTCTTTAGTGCGGGGTACGCCAACGTCTGCCATAGAGCTACATTATAAAGCAGATATATCTAGGCCGCTTCGTCGGGGTAGCGCAAATTGATGCTGTACTGCTGTTGGTTAAGCGGTTCGTGGAGTTCGTCGAGCACGATGCCATTTACCTCAACCCAAGCGTGCCCCTCAAGTTTACCACCAGTTCGCCGCATCCCACTACAAAACACCGCTGGCACGCCACGTTTGCGAAGTGCGACGTAGATAGCTAGTGAACGCGGGAGGCAGTTAGCACCTAAACGTACACGCATGAGCGTAAGCCCCCACTTAATGCCCCGTACAATTTGCTGGCGTGTTTTTAAGGGTAAGGACTTGGATGTTGTAATAGGAACAGTGAGTTGCTCGAGTACCTTGTTGACATCCTCAGTCTGCTTGAGTACCTTTAAAACCCGTAATAGTCCGGGTAGTTCGCGGATAATATCTCGCAACAACCCCGGTAGGCGTAAACCTTTGGCAAGCGTGCGCTCGAGTAAGGGCAACGGGCGCTCAAAGCCAGCTAAGATGTTCCACCATACACGTTGCATATAACTTGGATGTGACAAGGTAAGCCTGTTCTGATTGGGATTACAACGTGATAAAAACCGATTTAAGGTTCTTATGCAGCCGAGTTCGCGAGCCCTCAGGTAAATTTGCTCAAGGGGGACGCGCTTGAGGATATGAACCATGTCTAGGTAGTCGTGGGCATGCAGTCTGTAATCATCTTCTGACCACGAACGGTTTAAAACAAGTCCCATCAGTAGGGCGTCGCTATCTTGCAAAGCTAAAACAGGTACACCTTGCAAGCTATATGATTGGGCCTTTTGCCAGGCTGCATGGGTCAAACGAGTTTGTGTTGTGTAGGTCACAGGCATGTAGTTTTGCAAAATACGTTGATGAACTTCTAAAAACACACTGCCGTCTGGACTGCGTAGGTGCATAAGTTCGTGAATATAGGGGGTGAGTGAGGCGCCCACCGAAAAGACTACTCGCCAGCCCAGTTTGCGAGCAAGCTGTTCTGCTAGAGGTGCATCTGCTGGTTGAATAAGGACATCAATATCACCGTAGAACCGGCTGGCAGAAGTGTCGTAAACAAACTCAGCGAGGTAAAACCCCTTAAACACAAGCACCCGAATACCAGCTTCATGCCAGTGTTGCAGTAGTGGCACCATGCTGCGTTTCATCTTTTCGTGTTTCATGGCAGCTTGTAAAAATTTAGTACGCGCTTGTTGTTTGAAAGGGTGACTGTCAGCCAGTTGTGTGTAGGTGTAGGGGAGCAAGTGATGCCGCTCGAGCAGCTCCAAAGAAGGTAGGTGGGGCCCCTCTGCAGACCTACCTTGCGCAGTCTGAATCAGAAAATTTTCAAGTAACGCATGCGCGTCATTCACCCGCCCTGACATAAGCGGCATTATGACACAGCCGTGCGACCAAAAGTTGATTCTGATAAGGTATAGATAATCCGATGAAGACTTACAGGAGGCATGCATGTCAGTAGCTAATGAGCCGCTATGGCGACCAAGTCAGCCTGAAGATACCGCCATGAGCCGCTTTCGGCGTGCTGTTACTCAAAAAACAGGACAAGTTTTAGATGATTACGACGCCCTTCATGCGTGGTCTGTGCAAGACGTTGGCGCGTTTTGGAAAACCTACATTGAAGATGCCGGCTTGCCTATAGATACTTCTGGTGAGGCTGTCACAGGCACCATGCCTAACCTTACATGGTTTGCAGGAAGTACGCTCAATTATGCACAAGTGTTGCTCGAGCCTCCTGGAATATCAGCAGATGCCCTAGCTATTGTTGCTTGTGATGAACACGGGCGTGAACGCAACTATACATATGCGCAACTGCGGCTCGAGGTTGCCCGCACCCAACTCGCCCTCCAGCAAAGTGGTGTACAAGCCGGCGACCGTGTGGCTGCCTACGTGGCCAACGTCCCCGAAGCAGTTATCACCCTACTTGCGTGTGCGTCACTAGGTGCCATCTACAGCAGTTGCTCGCCAGACTTTAGTGCCGATGCTGCCCTCGCCCGCTTTGGACAAATTGAACCCAAAGTGCTGGTGGCTTCAGATGGCTACTGGTATAACGGCAAGTATTTTTCAACCTTAGATGCCGTTCAGACCCTAAAAGACAACATCTCGAGCTTGCAAACTGTAGTGAGCATTCCACACGACGATGCGCTGGGTGACTTACCACAGGGTGCTATCTGGTGGGATGATTGGCGTCCAGTAGACAGCCCAGCAACGCCGAGTTACGCCCAACTGCCATTTGACCAGCCGCTGTACATTTTGTATTCATCTGGCACTACAGGCTTACCCAAAGCTATTGTTCACCGGGCGGGTGGTGCACTCCTCAAGCATCACTGTGAGCAGCGTTTGCACAGTGACATCCATCCAGGTGATGTTGTTTTGTACTTCACCACTTGCGGCTGGATGATGTGGAACTGGCTCGTGTCGACACTAGCGCAAGGTGCAGCGATTGTCCTCTTTGACGGTTCTCCAGGGTACCCATCACTTGCAACGTTGTGGCAGCTTACCGAGCGTTTAGGCATTACCTTCTTTGGCACCAGCGCGCGCTTTATTCACAGCTGTAAAGAACAAAACGTTATTCCCAAAGATATTGCTGATTTATCTGCTTTACGTACTCTTGCGTCAACTGGTTCTCCCTTATCCCCAGCGGGTTTCGACTGGGTATATGAGGCAATTAAAGATGATATTCACCTCGCCAGTATCTCTGGTGGGACAGACATTGTGGGTTGTTTTATGTTGGGTAATCCCGCACTCCCTGTCTACAGCGGGCAGATTCAGTCGCCAGCGCTGGGGGTAGATTTAGCAAGTTACGACGATGATGGTAAGTCCGTCTACCAGCAACCCGGCGAACTTGTCTGCTGCAAGCCGTTACCGTCCATGCCCCTACAGTTTTGGAAAGATGAGGATGGTTCCCGTTACCAATCAGCGTACTTTGAGCACTTTCCGGGTGTCTGGCGGCACGGCGATCTTATCGAGTTCACGGCAGAAGGGGGCGTGATTGTTTATGGCCGCAGTGATGCTACCCTCAACCCCGGTGGTGTGCGCATTGGTACTGCTGAGATTTACCGCCCGCTAGAAGACTTAGCTGAGGTGGTGGACGCTGCTGCAGTTGGCAAGCGAGATGGTGGTGATGAGGTGATTTGGTTACTGGTTGTGCTCAAAGAAGGTCTTGCACTGGATGATGACCTGGTAAAACGTATCAAAACCCATTTACGCCAAACAGCTAGTCCGCGCCACGTACCTAGAAAAGTGTTGCAAGTCCCCGGCTTACCTTACACACGCAGTGGCAAGATGATGGAACTGGCAGTAGCGCGCGTGGTGAACGGTCAGGCTGTGCCTAACAAACAGGTGATGGTTAATCCAGATGTATTGGATGAGATTGCTGCTGTATTGCCTTAGGATCAGCCTAAATCATTCTCGTTGTGATTCTATAACTGTAAAAGGTCTAGTGATGAACCGATGGAGTTCGGGCGGATTATCCAAACGGTAAGCAGATCCAGTCGCTAGAGTACTTTCTCTAAGAGAATAGATTTGCCCTAGTTTCAGTTCACTGCCACCATCCCAGATTAAATTGGTCGCATAGACATTGCGTCTACTTTCATCGTACATGCCTTCGTAAGGGTGAATAAAAACACCAAAGTAAGCCTTGGACTGTACATCAATAGCGTCGTATGGAAATGTGACGGTGACTTGTGGGCCAATAGGTACAACAGTATCGTCCTCTGTAAATTTTAAGCGATCAAGGAGATAGGTTTCTTCTTCGTGATTGTCAGCAACTTCTGTTGTCACCAAAACTTGTCTTGTTAGAAAACCTGTGTTGATGGTTACTCGAGCAATTTGCTCACCTTGATCATTATTAATGACAATACGTCCACCCTCAGGTCCTATAAGTCCTTGATTTTCGTACTCAGGTAAGCTCGAGCTTACTGTGGATTGACTACTAAGTGAAATGTTTGTTGGGTTGGTAGGAGTGTCTACAAAAAAAGACTCAATTGAGCCCATCAATAACGAAAATACCAGCACAATAATGCTGAAAGTCATATGAACACCATACTTCATTATGACGAATGCTTACATAGATGTATGCTTCTTCAAAATAGAAAAGCGCGGCCTAAACCGCGCTTACTGGATATCAGCTTAAACAAATTGAAGATGTTCTAACCCTTAACAGCACCTGCGGTAAGCCCGTCAACAATCCGTTTTTGAAAAATGAGCACAAGAATCACGAGTGGCACGGTCACAATGAGCGCGCCGGCCATAATCTCGCCAGTGGGTTCTTGCCGCGCGACCCTGCCAGATAAGTTGGCAATTGCAACAGGGACAGTTTGCGCATTGGGATTTGTTGACGTGAGCGTAAGACTGAACAGATACTCGTTCCATGCGTTAATGAACGCCAGCAGTCCCGTGGTAACCAAGGCTGGTGCTGTAAGTGGCAGCAAAATTCGCCAGAACGTCTGCATCATATTGGCACCGTCAACCTGAGCTGCTTGCAGCAGTGACACCGGTAAGCCTTTGAAGAAGGCGGTGAGCACCCAGACCGTAAACGGCAAGGTAAAAATCAAGTATGACAATATGAGGCTTAGGGTTGTGGGCAAACTAAGCAGACGAATAACTGCGTAGATGCCCGCTAGCACAGCTACTTGGGGGAACATGGTCATCGCTAAGATGCCGTAAAGTGCAGGTGTTTGTCCGCGGAAGCGCATTTTGCCAAGGGCAAAGCCCGCAAATGAGCCAATCAGTAGCGAGACAATAGTTGCAGACGACGCTACAATTAAGCTGTTGAGAAGTCCGCGCAAAAAGCGTTCGTTGCTAAGCACCGCACTAAAGTTTTGGAACGAAATTTGTTGCGGGAAAAACGTGGCTGGCGTGCGAATGAGTTCGCTTTCCGTTTTAAGTGAGGAGACAAGCGCCCAATAAAACGGGAACATCAAGTAAATAAAAATAACAGCAATGAGTAAGTAAAAGAAAACATCGCTGAGAGCTTGGCGACCCTCTTTCGTGCGCATTTGTGGCTCAATGACAACAATAAACGTAGCAATGACCGTTAAGATAACGGCAATAAACCAAGCTGGCAAGAGGGTTTGTGCGTCTAGGTTGAAAGCCTCAGTTGACCGTGTGGCTAGCGCGTAAAGCAGGAGTAGCACAGTGGCCAGTAAACCTGTTAAGAACGACATTGCTGTGGTGAGTCTGCTGCGGAAAAAGCATAGTACTAAGCTAGCTAAAATGAAGATAGACGCAAGTGTAGAAAGACCATTAGCCCGGAAACCTGCTGGCGCGGCGATAATAGCGTCTTCGGCAATTTGCCGGACAAAGGGAAAGAAAAACGTCAAAAAAGCAACACCTAGTAGGACAATAGCTGCAAGTTTTGAACTGTCTTCTGTACCTGCCCAACGTGCTTTGAAGTCAGCCTCAATCACTGTCTACCCCCAGCACGCGAATGTAGAAAATGGCAAAGGCAAAGATGATAATAAAAATCACCACGCTCGAGGCTGACGACAGTCCTACATCCCTGTTACTAATAAGCGTATCCTGCGCGAAGCTGGCCATCGAGTAGCGGCTTTCCCCAAAGATAATTTGAAACAAATCAAAGACCCGCAGCGCGTCTAAGGTTCTAAAAATAAGCGCTACAGCTAGGGTGGGTGCTAGAAGTGGCAACGTGACCGAGAAAAATTGGCGCACTTGGTTGGCACCGTCTACCCTAGCTGCTTCATAAAGCTCTTTGGGAATGGTTGACAAACCCGCGAGTAGAAGCAGCGCCATAAACGGCGTTGTCTTCCACACATCAATCGCAATCACGCTAGGCATTTGCAAGGCTGTCTCAGTCAAAAACGACGTGTTGCCGTCACTAAACCCAAGCCGATTGGTCAGCGCGTTAAAGAAACCAGAGCGGTCAGAGCGGTACATCCATTCCCAAATAAGCCCAGACACCACGGTGATGATGGCCCACGGCACCAGCATAGCGGTGCGCATGAGGTCACGCCCAAAAAAGCGTTTGTTGAGGCTTAGGGCAATAATCATACCTAAGAGAGTCTCGAGCGCAACCGTAATTACTGTAAACCAAATGGTGTCACCCACTGAACGCACAAAGTCAGCATTGGGTGCTGCAACAACATAGCGTTGACCCAACCACCCAAAGGTAAAGACGCTGTCGTAGCGGTCACGGCTTTCAACAACTTGCCCATCTTCATCGTAACTGCGGTTAACAAAAACAAGTTCGTCGTTACGGAACATATTGGCGAGTTTAAGGCGGCTATTTTCGTAGGCAGGCTGTCCGTCTTCAACAAGTTGCCTGCCTTGATCATCAAGTTCAGGTTGCAAGCCGACAATCCTAAACGTTAACAGTTGTCTGTAATTGTCAAATCCCACAAAGCGGGTGGGTGCGTCGCTCGCAAAGCGTGCGTTCGTAAAGCTAGAAACAAATACTTGTCCGAGGGGATAAATAGCAATAAGCACTAA